>JAYEHA010000145.1:0-3737 GCA_034659335.1 Bacillota bacterium | reverse complement strand
TGATTTTTCTAACTTCTTAATACTGTCTGTTAATTTTTCTTTATTAACATCTGAAATATCTTCTTCATTTAAAATCATATTTTCTGATTTCTTTATACTTTCAATATTTTCTATTGCATTTTTTTGAAAATCAATTAATGAATCTCTTTTATTAACAATATCCGTTTTAAGAAATATTAATACTACTGATAGAAAAAACACAATTAAAAAAAATTGTATTTTCTTTTTATCAATTTTTATATTGATTTTAGATTTAATATCTATCTTATCAATATTATTTAATATATCTTCTAATATTAATGACTTAAAAGGTTCTTTATCTGTTTGCGTAAAAGTTTGCAACCTTTCTTTTAATCCAAGCGAATCAAAATACTTTAAATACTCCTCTTCTTTTGGCCTAATAATAAAAATCCTAATAAAAAAAACCATTATAAATATAAAAAAAGCAATTCCTAAATATTTTTCTAAATGAATTATCACAATAAATTTTGACACTGATAATATAATTATAGCAAAAACCCCAAAAAGAATAGCTAAATCAACAAAACTCGCTATTATTTTTTTGAAATAATATTTTTTAATTAATGGGTTAAGTTTATTTTTTAAATCATCCATAAAATCACTCTTTCAATGGAGATATTTTTTTTATTGCTAATGCATTTAATAATAAAATTAAAACAATTTCAATAACAATTATAATAATAACTCCAGTTAATGGACTATGAGCATTTATTGAAACGCCATGCATATTGCTATTAGTTCTAGATGAAATAATAAACAATCCATATCCAGGATTAAGATACATAACATATGAAAATAATTCTTTTAAATCTTTACTAAAACCGAAAATCTCTGGAACACCCTCACCAATTATCAAAGTTGCAATATTTAAAAAGAAAATAACAATATAACTCATTACTGTAGAAACAGCAATTTTATTAAACAAACTAGAAAAGAGTACTCCTATTGACCCATAATATAAAGTTGCTAATAAAAAATATAACGCAAATATTACAATATCTAATATACTTAATCCGCCAAACATAAATAATAATGAGAATAAAGGCATTGTAATTATTAATAAATATACTATAGATACTAATGAACTGAGTATTTTACCAATTATAATTTTCCTAGCTGATATTGGTGCACATATTAATAAATCTAATGTTCTACTAGTCTTTTCGCTATTAATACTACTAGATGTTAATGCAGGTGAAACAAAGCAAATTATAAAATATATAAAAACAATTAAACTAATAAATATCCCATTTATAGCACTTAAATTAATCATACCATTTCCTCGGTTTATCGATTGGAAAAAAATTAATGAAAAAAATGATAAAACCAAACCATACAATGTAATCATTCCAGTAAATTTCCAACTTCTCGTTTTACTTGTAACTTCTCTTTTCAATATTGGATTAATCATTTTCATCATCCCTCGTAAGTTTCATAAATAAATCCTCTAAATTGCTCTCTTTTTTTATAAATTCTGTAACTTTAATATTTTTCATAACAAGTTCTTTTAAAACATCATAATCCTCAATATCAGAAGTTGCAGAAATAAAAGCATGCTTTTCTTCAATTTCTATAATATCAATATTTATCATTTCTTTTAAACTTCTTTCAACAAATTTTATATCATTATCAAATCTAAATTCAAATGGAGAATTACCATGAATCTCATAATTTATTTCTTCAATTGAACCCACACTTACCATTTTCCCTTTATTGATAATTCCGATAAGTGTGCAAATTTCAGCCAACTCTGGCAATATGTGAGACGATATAATAATAGTTTTACCCATTTTTCTTAATTCAAGAAGAATTCCTTTCATCTGTACTCTAGCACGCGGATCAAGTCCACTTGCAGGTTCATCTAACAATAAAATCTTAGGATTATGAACTAATGCTCTAGCAAGACATAATCGCTGTTTCATACCTCTTGATAATGAATCAACATACTCATCCTTTTTATCAGTAAGTTCTACTAATTCCAGCAAATCATTAAATATTTTATCTCGATTTCCCTTTACCTGATGAATATCAGCATAAAAATCTAAATATTCTATTACCTTTAGTTTATCATAAACTCCAAAAAAATCCGGCATATAACCAATAATATTTCTTGTTTCAAATACATCTTCTTCAATTTCTTTTTCATTAAATAATATTTTACCACTATCTTTTTTAAGTAAAGTTGCAATCATTTTTAACGTTGTAGTTTTTCCTGCACCATTAGGACCAACAAACCCAAATATTTCGCCTTCTTTAATATTTAAATTAAGTCCATCAACAGCTTTAACATTTCCATAATATTTTTTTAAATTCATAATTTTAATCATTATTTTGCCTCCCCAGTAATAATAACTTGAGGGAATTCTAAATGAAACTCATTAATAGGATCTAATTTTATAGTTAATCCATTTTTAAAATATTTCTCGCGATTTTCGCTATCAATTATAATTATTGATTTATTAAGTTTTTCATAGTCATCAAGCTCATAATTATATATATATAATTCATATTGTTTATTATTATTAGAACGTTGAAAATCAATTTCAATTTTTTCAATTTCAATATTCTTATAAGATAATTCGCCAGTAAAAATTACATCATGTCTTATCCAAGTATCATACTTATCAATATTATTATTATTATTATAATCTATAGATAGATAATCTTTAGAATTTATAATATATTCTTGATTTTCCATAAATAAAGTATCAATAGGAAAAATCATAAATGAAGTACTATTTGTAATAACATCTTTTCTATTAACTTTTACTCCATCAAAATCATAATCATAGGCAATCCCAACTAAACAATTTCCATTATTTTCATTCAATTTATTTTCAATTTTCCTTTCAGATCGATAATCTATATCATCAAATTGAATTGAATCACTACCATGATGAATTAAATTACACTTTATTTCTTTTTCTTCATTAATTAAACAATCCCCAATATGAGTATACTCTCCTTCAAAATATAATTTCAAATCATATAAATCTACACCATAAGTATTTTTAAATATTACTGTTGCTTTTCCCATTTTATCAAATACTAATTTAATATTTGAATAATCATTACTAATCTTTCTGTTTAACTCAAACTCTTTAAATTCCCAATTCATTGTTTTATTAAAAGTAACTATTTGACTACTATCTTCTATCATTATATCTGCAAATGACTTATTTGATTCAGTTACTGCATCGTAAATTTTTAAATCTCCCTTTGGAATTTCAATTGCATTATTTCCTTGTTTAAATTTAATTGAAATAGAATTTTCTTCAATGGTTACACCATTATCAATTTCCACAATAGAATTAATAATCGCATAATTTTCTATTAATATTGAATTCCTACTAACAATATTAATAACTAATACAAATACAAAGCTCATTAGTAAAATAGTAGCTAATAATAAATTAAGTTTATCCATTTTTTTTAGTACAATATAATTTACTGGACCAATCAAAATAATAAATATTAAAAACCCAAATAAAAATAATTTAATATTTGGTAAATCGTCCATTGGTACATCATTATAATTATAATAATAATTCCCATAGGTATTATTATTAAGTGTTTCTTTAAATTTAATTAGATTATTATCATATATAGTTTTCATAAAAAATTCATTAGGTTTTGAATTTCTAACAAAATCTTCATCACTTAAACTAAAAGATGTAATTAAATATTTCCCTTCTTTATCTTTAAACATATAAAAA
>JAYEHA010000144.1:3026-3739 GCA_034659335.1 Bacillota bacterium | reverse complement strand
ACATATTGAAGATACAAAACATAGAGGCTTTTATTATTTGGTAAATGTAAATGATGATATTGAAAATATTATATTTGATATTCTAGTTAAAGAAAATTTATTGAGGTGATTTTATGAGTTTTTTAAGTCCTATACATTTTATGTTTTCTTTTTTTTTAATACCTATTATTTTGTTACATTTATTGAAAAAAAAGTATATAGCAACAAATATCTCATCAACTTTTTTATGGAATAAACAAATAAAAAATATTGAAGTAAATAAGTCATTTGAAAAAATCAAAAAATGGTTATTATTAATTTTACAATTATTAATAATAATATCTTTAATAATGTTTTTAGTAAAACCATATATAAAAGGAAATGATAATAAAGAAATTATAAATATTTTAATTGATAATTCTGCTAGTATGGAAGAAAATATTGAGCAGGTCAAAAAAGATACTATTAAATTAGTTAATTCATTTAGTGAAAATACATTAATAAATATATATACATATAATAAAAACAAAGAATTTATTATTAGTTCGTTTTCAAAAAAACAAGTGATTAGTGAAATTAGAAATATTAAACTCACATTAAAAAAAGATGATTTATCATTAGTTTTAAATACTTTTGATAATAAGAAAGATGAAGATTATTATATATTTACTGATAGATTTATTAAGATAAATCAAGATAATATTTATTTTCAAATATATGAAAGCAGTAATTTT
>JAYEHA010000144.1:0-3016 GCA_034659335.1 Bacillota bacterium | reverse complement strand
TAGAAATGGAGAATATACTGATTTAGGGGTTAGAATAAAAAATTATTCATCAAATGATGAAATTATTGATTTAATTCTTTATTCTAATGGAGAAATGGATCAAATAAAGACTATAAGTATTAAAAATAGAGAAACACAATTATTTGTATTTAATGAAATTAAAGTATTGGAATTTGGGAAAGTAGAAATTGATATTGATGATGATATAAAATTTAATAATGAAAGATTTTTTTCTGTTAAAGAAAATAAGAAAAAGAAAGTATTGCTTATTAGCGATGACAATATATTTTTACAAAAAGCACTTATTAATAATCAAAACATTGAATTATATAAATCAAATAAAGAAATTGAAAAATTAGAAGGATATGATTTATATGTAATTGATTCAAGTGATAAAGTTTTTAATGTAGATAATGGAGCTGTTTTATCATTTAATAGTGCAGTTTTAAATTTATTTAAATTTAATAAATTTGATTTAACAGGACAGTTAATTATGAATGATAAAGAGTTATTTCAATATTTAAAAGGTAAATTTTATATTGAAAAATCTAATTCGTTTATAGATAGTGATAACCATAAAAAATGTGGATTATTTGACAGTGAAGCTATAGTAATTAAAGGGATAAGTAATAATATTAAATATATAGCATTAGGATTTGATATTTACGATACTGATTTTCCGATTACTCCTGATTTCCCAGTATTTATTGATCATTCTTTAAATTATTTATTAGAAGATATGGATTATGATAGTTTTAATGTATTAATAAATGATAAAATTAATTCTAGTGAAAAGTATGAAGTTACTACGCCAAGTGGTAGTAAAATGAAAGGCGAATGTCAAATTTTTGAGAGAGGAATTTTTTTATTGAAAGATAGTGGTAGCATTAACTATATAAGCGCTAATATTGATATTAGTGAGTTTAACCAAAGTGAGAAAAAAATTGATTCTGGTGTAATACAAGAAGTTAGTTCGATAAATATAAAAAAAGATATAAGTAAATGGTTTTTATTACTTGCATTATGTTTATTGATAATTGAGTGGGTGGTGTACAAATATGAAAAATAAGAATTTAAGAATTATTGTATTATTACTTATAATAGCAAGTTTTTTTAATATATCTTTTAATAAGAGTGAAACAAAGAATTCGACTATATTTTTAGTTGATCGGTCACTCAGTGTAAATAATTCAAAAGTAGAAATTGAAGATTTTATTAATGAAAAAATAAAAACAAAAACTAAAAATGATTTTTATTCTGTTATTAGTTTTGGGGAAAATATTAATACTGATATAAGTTTTACAAATATTGAAAAAGAGCTAATCTTTTACGATAATATTGATAATACGCAAACAGATATTGTGAATGCGATAAATATTGCTATAGCAAAATTTCCTCAAGATAGTAATAAGCAAATAGTTTTGATTACTGATGGTAATAATAATTCAGGAAATAGTATAAATGAAATAGAATTAGATGATATAGAGATTAAAATTCTTAAACTTGATAAAGATATGGTAAAAGAAGTTATGGTTTCGGACGTTCTACTTCCGGACAATCTATCCGTAAATGAACAATTTAACTTAGAAATTAAGATTGAAAGTAATATAAAAACAAAAGGGAAATTGAAAGTATATAACAATAGAAATCTAATAAGTGAAAAAATAATATTAATTGAAAATGGTATTAATAATTATGTAATGAAAGACAAAATATCAAAATCAGGTTTTGTAAATTATAAAATAGAAGTTGTACCGGAAATTGATACTTATATTTCAAATAATGTTTTTACTATTAATACAGAAATATTTGGTAATAAAAATATATTAATTGTGAATGGTGAAAGTAATGAAAGCATTAATATGGAGATGATTACTTCGCAAATGGAAGTAAATTCAATAATGATTAATGCATCAGAAGTACCGATTACATTAAGTGAATTAAATAAGTATTCAACTATAATTCTTAATGATGTATCTTTAGAAAATCTTAACAGTTTATTTATTAATAATCTTTCAATTTATGTTGAGAAAATGGGTGGGGGTTTACTAGTAACTGGAGGGAAAAATTCTTTTGCTTTAGGTGGATATTATAAATCGAAATTAGAGAAAATTTTGCCTGTAGATATGGAGATGAAAATTGATGGGGAAGTTCCAGATTTATCTTTATTAATTATTATTGATAAATCGGGTAGTATGTCAGGTATTAAACTTAGCTCGGCAAAAGAGGCTGCAAGATTAGCGTTAGATTCATTAAAAATTGATGATAAAATTGCAATTGTTTCATTTGATTCTGTACCAACGGTAGAGTTAGAATTAGTAAATCATAATGAAAAAGATAAAGTTATAAATAGTATTAATGGGATTGCAATGGGCGGTGGAACGAGTATAATCCCAGCTTTAGAGAAGGGCTATGAAATCATTAAAGATTCAGACACAAAATTAAAGCATGTAATTTTAATAACTGATGGAATGGCTGAGCAACGAGGGTATGATAGTGTTTTAAATGAATATAGTAATGAAAATATTACCATAACGACAATTGGTATTGGTAGAGAGAGTGATCAAAGAACATTAGGTATGATAGCAGAAGATACTGATGGAAGATTTTATTTGGTAGAAGATTATCATTTGATCACAAAAATATTTTCTAAAGAAACTTTTTTGGCATCTAAGTCATATTTGAATAATGAAATTTTTTTCCCGATAGCTACTTCTAATTCAGAAATTTTAAGGAATATTACTAAATTACCATCATTAAATGGTTATATTAGCTCAACAATAAAACCAACTGCTACTATGATTTTAGCAAGTGAAAATTTAGAGCCTATTTTATCTACAATGCGAGTTGGGAATGGAAAGACTATAGCTTGGTGTTCGGATATTAGTGGATTTTGGACAAGTGATTTTATAAATACAGTTGAAGGGCAGCAAGTTATAAAAAATGCTTTAAAGTATATATTTAAAGATTTAAATGATAATTTTTTAATTTCAGAAGAAACAAATGGTAATTCAAT
>JAYEHA010000143.1:0-3743 GCA_034659335.1 Bacillota bacterium | reverse complement strand
AAGGTGAATTGCGGTAGCAAGAGAGGGTGCCCTGGGGTACAAGGTGAATTGCGGTAGCAAGAGAGGGTGCCCTGGGGCATGAATAAAATATGATAAGTTTGGAAGTGTTATGGACTGAAAAGTTTAATAAAGGGAATCAATCTTTCGGGATTGGTTCTCTTTATTTGTTTTTGTTATTCTGGAAATGTAATTTTGCAGAATAATAAATGGAAAGGCTTATTTCCTATAGTAAGTTAATGGTATTGATTTTTAAGTGTAATTTGCTTGTGGTATACTTAAATAAAAGACTAAAAAATATTGGTGATAATAATTGAAATTGGATATTTTAAATTATCATGAAGATGGAGTATTGTATATTGGAATTTCTGATGATAGAACAATAACTAGTCTTAAAAATTCAGATGATATTCAAAAACGAATAGTTGATAAAGATTGTAGTTTCAAGTGGTCCAGAAAAACCATATTATTTAAAAAAATATAGAATGGCACCAAAAGGATGTATTATAAGAGTTGGAACTACAGTTCAACAAATGACATTAGAGATGATTAATTCATTATATTAAAAGCACCATGATAAGATTTAACATTTAAGTAGCTTAAAATATTTTATGAAGAAAATGGTTTTGAATTGAATGAGAAATTTCTAAACAATTTAAAATTTTACACAGAAGATGGTAAATTTAATTATGCTGCTTATTTATTATCTGATTCAAACGATGTTTCGATAAAAGTTGCTAAGTATTCAGGTGATGATAAAGTGGATTTAATTGAAAACGCAGAGTTTGGTTACTGTTCGTTAATTAAAGCAACAGAAAATGTATTGAATAAATTAGATATTGAAAATATTACAAAAACAGAAGTAACTTCAACAGTTCGAAAAGAAAAAAAGATTTGTTGATCCCACTTCGTTACGCGAGGCAGTGATAAATGCAATTATTCACAATGATTATGCAAATGGTATTCCTCCAGTATTTGAAATATTTTCTGATAGATTTGTTATTACTTCTTCAGGTGGATTGCCTCAAGAATTAACGAAAGAAGAATTTTATGAAGGAATATCAGCACCAAGAAATAAAGAACTTATGAGAGTATTTAAAGATGTTAAACTAGTTGAACAATTTGGATCTGGTATTCAAAGAATATTGAAACAATATGATAAAGTAATATTTAAATTTAGTACTAATTTTCTAAAGGTTAAATTTCCAATATTAAATGCGGGTAAGAATGCGGGTAAGAATGCGGGTAACATAGAGGATAAATTGAATTCAACTCAACTGAAAAATATTGAATTAATTAAGGTGGATAAGTATATTACACAAAGAAAGTTAAGTGATATGGTTAATAAAAATATTAGCACAATACAAAGAAATATGAAGCAATTGCAAGAAATGAAAATTATTATTAGAGAAGGCTCTTCAACAAAGGGATATTGGAAAATTTTAAACTAAGGTGGCAGGCATCAATAAACTAACATATTAAAATGGATGTATAATAAAGTAATAAAGTTAGAAATTCTGATTAAAGGAGGCTTCTATGTTAACGCAATTAAGAAGTAAAAATCAAATAACAATTCCGGCTGATTTGATTAATAAAATGGAGCTCCATCAAGGCTCTAAATTAGAAGTTGAAATGACTGATGATGGTAAAATAATAATAACTCCAGTTGTAACTGTAGAAAAGAAATGGTTAGATGATGTTGGAGAAGCATTGAAACAAGTAGAGAATGGTGATGTTTCAAAAGCAATGGAAATTGAAGAGTTATTAGAATCACTAGATGAAATATAATCCTACACAATTTTGTTGAATACATTCTATAAAATCGCAGCATTTTGTTGAATGCATTCAATAAAAATGGTATAATAACTTGGGAGGTGTTTCATGATTAGAGAATTATTCTATAGTAATCCATGGTGGCAAAACAAATCAGTAAGTGAAGCTTTTATATATAATCATCGGAGAAATGAATTTTTACAGATTAAAAATCATCTTTATGAAAAAAGAATACTCGCTATTTTAGGTCCTAGAAGAGTTGGGAAATCAACGCTAATTTATCAGACTATTGATTATTTAATTAAGAATAATATTAGTAATAAAAGGTGTTTATTTATTTCTGGCGATGACTTAGGACTTTTTAAAGATAGCTCACTACAAGAAATCATAGAAACATATACTCAAGAAGTGCTTAATGAAAATTTTATGTCTATTAGTAAACAAGTATATATTTTTATAGATGAAGTACATCTTATAAAAAATTGGGAACTCTATTTAAAAAATCTTTATGATAAAAAAATTAAAATGAAATTTATTGTATCTGGATCATCATCAACTCATTTATTTAGAGGAACAAAAGATTCTTTGATGGGACGTATGGATTTAATTCATATTTTGCCAATAGATTTTCATCAGTTTTATATATTCAAAAGAAAATATGAGAAGAAAGATTTTGTTAAAATTCCTAAAATAGATTTAACGAATATGGATAATAGTTTTAATCTTTTAAAACCATTATATTTAAATATTGAAACTAAAATACAATTCAATTATATTTTAAATGAATATTTAATTTCAGGTGGTTATCTTGAGTATTTTGAAACAAAAGATATTCGATTATGGCAACAGAGATTAAGCAAGGATATTGTTACTAGAGGTATTTATAAAGACATTCTTAGTATTTATAATATTAAATCTCCAGAAATACTTGAACAAATACTATATATTATTGCTTATCATAGTACTCAAAATTTTTCTTATACATCTTTAGCAAATGAACTGAAAATTGATACTAATACTGTTATTAATTATCTTAAATATTTATCAGATGCATTTATAATAACTGTAACTGAAAACTACTCTAAAAATATGCTTAAAATTAAGCGTAGTAACAAGAAAATTAGTATTCTTGACGTTGGGTTAAGAAATGCATTACTAAAAATAATTGACATAGATCGTAATAGCATTGGACTGTTAATTGAAGGATTAGTAAGTAATAGTGTAAGAACTTTTTCTGAAGATGCTTTTTATTCATATTATTATTATAGACATAATAAAAAAGAAATTGATATTATTATTGATGCAAAATATACTGTAATACCAATTGAAGTTAAATATAAAAAAGAAATTAAAGTAAAAGATCTTAATACAATTTCAGAATTTATAAAGAGTAATAATTTACCATATGGTATTGTTATTACAAAAGATACTCTTGAAATAAGAGGAAAATTATATTTAATTCCATTTTGGTTGTTTCAGATATAAACTAACATATTCATTTAACAAGGGTATAACAATATTCCAGAAGATATAAGGAAATATATACCAAATTATGAGTATTTAATATATGACTTATCAAAATTTTCTGATGATGAGATAAAAGGTGAAGTAAAACTTAGAATACTTCTTACGATTTTTAGAGATATATTGACTAAGGATAATAAGGGCATTATTAAAACGATATTAAAAGCCTCAGAATTGTTGAGAAAATTAGAAGATAAAGAAATGGGTATTGAGTATTTTGAAACATTTATGCGATATATTATAAACTCGAGTCAAAATATAACGAAAAAAGATATTTACAAGATTATAGAAGATGTTAAAAAGACTTATCCAGAAGGGAGTTAGATTGCAATGACTTTAGCTGATCAGTTTAGAGAAGAAGGTTTAGAAAAAGGTTTAGAAAAAGGTTTAGAAGAAGGAGAAACTAAAGCTCTTACAAAAACTGTGATACGATTATTAACTAAGAAATT
>JAYEHA010000142.1:0-3744 GCA_034659335.1 Bacillota bacterium | reverse complement strand
TTTAGGAATATTACACATTTTTAAAATATAATTATTATTTTTATCTTTTTTGTGATACACTCATTTAGTTATTAATAAATATTATAAAAAAAAGGACATAAAAATGAATGAATTTAAAAAATTTGGTTTAAACGCCACACTAATTAACAATTTAAAAAAACAATATATTAAGTCTCCAACACCTATTCAAAATCTTACTATAAAAAGTATAATGAATAGTAATGATATTATTGCTGAAGCACAAACTGGTACTGGTAAAACACTAGCGTTTTTACTACCTATGTTTCACAACTTTAATAAAGACTCTTCAAATATTCAAGGCTTAATAATTACTCCTACAAGAGAGTTAGCTATACAAATAACAAATGAAGCAGAAAAAATTAATGAAGATATTAATCTAAACATTTTATCAATCTATGGTGGAAGAGATATTGGTTCTCAGCTTAGAAAACTCAATAATAATATTGATTTAATAATTGCGACACCAGGAAGATTAATAGATCACTTAAATCGTAAAACAATTGATTTAAAACATTTAAAAACATTTGTTATTGATGAAGCTGATCAAATGCTACTAAATGGATTTAAAAATGAAATTGATATGATTTTAAATGAAACAAATAAAAATAAACAAATATTATGTTTTTCAGCAACTTTAAATTCAAAAGTTAAAAAACTTGCATATAGAATTATGAAGAATCCAAAAGAATTTATAGCAAGCAAAGAAAATGTTACACTTGATGAAATTAATCAAAGGGTCATTACTTCATCAGATAGATGGAAACAAGAAGCTTTATTAAATGAACTTGATAACACGAATCCATTTCTTGCAATAATATTTTGTAGAACTAAAAGAAGAGCTAATGATTTAGAAGAAGCTATGGCATTAAAAAAATATAATTGTGCTAAAATTCACAGTGATATTAAACAAAATGTTAGACAAAGAGTAATGAAATCTTTTAGAAGTGCTAAGTTACAGTACTTAATAGCCACAGATCTTGCCTCAAGAGGTTTAGATATTACTGGTATTACTCATATTTATAATTTTGATATTCCAGAAACAGCGGAAATCTATATTCATAGAATAGGACGTACTGGTAGAATGGGAAAAGATGGAAATGCTATAACTTTTGTAACTCCTAGAGATAAAGAAAAACTTAACGCAATCGAAAATAAAATTAAAATGAAAATACCCCAAAAAGAATATATAAGAAGTAAATAATATAAATTATAAAAAATAGACTATTTAAGATTTCCACCTTATAGTCTATTTTTAATTAAATTTAATTTAATCAAATCAAATCAAAAGTCATCTTTACTACTAATAGAAAAGAAACCACTATAAAAATTGGTTTTATAAATGATGCACCTTTTTCTACTGCTAAATGAGCTCCTACTTTAGCTCCAATTGCCATTGATATAGCCATAGGTATAGCTACTTCAAACATAACCTTTCCATGTATTAAAAATAAAAAAAGTGCTGTTGTATTACTCATTAAATTCATAAGTTTCGAATTTGCAGACGCCTTTTTAAAATCAAAGCCAAATATTGATATTAATCCAAATATTAAAAATGATCCTGTCCCCGGTCCAAAAAAACCATCATAAAATCCTAATGGTAACGCTAATGCTATTCCAAACACAATCTTTTTTGTTGATATTCCATTATACTCATCTACTAATCCTAAGTCCTTTTTTAATAAAGTATATCCACCAATAACAATAACTAAAACAATAACTAAAACTCTTAAAAAATCAGGATTAAGTGATAAAACAGAAAGAACACCAAAAGTTGATCCAATAAGTGAAAACGGCAATAAATATTTAAGCATTTTAAAATTCACATTACCAGTTTTATAATAATGATACGAACTAGACAAAGTACCCATTGATGATGCAAATTTATTTGTCCCTAATGCTAAATGAATTGGTAAACCAACTGCTAATAAAGCCGGCGTAGTAATTAACCCACCACCACCTACAATTGCATCAACAATTGCACCAAAAAATCCTGCAAAACATATAATAATTATACTTATTAATGACACTTTATCACCCCTTATTAATAACTTTCACATTCTTACTAACTTATTTTACCATATTTAAATGACAGATACTATAGGCAAGTTCTTATAACATACTGAATCTTTTTCTTGCAATTTACATTTTAATTTAATAAAATTCATTTAATCATATAAATATAGTGAAAATTAAGAAAGGTGGAATATGAAAAAAATTATGTTTCTAGGAATGGGAGCAATAGGTGGTGCTTTTGCTTCTCAACTTACAGATGGTGGTATAAAACCAATAGTAGTTTGTAACGAAAATAGAAAGAAAAGATATGAAAGAAATGGTTTTATTATAAATAAAAAAAGATATGATTTTGAATATTTTCTTCCAAGCAAAACAAATTATAAAGCAGAAATAATTTTCATTGCTGTGAAATATCAAGATTTAAAAGAATCTTTAAATCTAATTAATAATTTCATTGGTAAAAATACAATTATTGTATCGTTAATGAATGGTATTGATAGCGAAATGATTATTGGAAACAAATATGGAAAAAATCATATAGTTCATGCTTTTGTTATTGGAATTGATGCGGTAAAAAACAATAATATTCTTAACTTTAATTCAAACGGACAAATTATTTTTGGAAAAGAAAATGGTATAGAAAATAATCAAACTACTTTTATTAAAAATTTATTTGATCAAACCAATATTAATTACAAATTAAGTAATGAAATTTTAAAAGAATTATGGTGGAAATTCATGGTCAATGTTGGAATTAATCAAGTTTCTTCGATTATCAATGCGCCTTATGGAATATTTACAAAATGTAATGAAGCATCAGATTTAATGAAACTTGCTATGCGTGAAGTCATTTCGTTATCAATTGAAATGAATATAAACCTTGATGAATCAGCAATAGATAAATTCGATATAGTACTTAATAATCTTGCACCAGAAGGAATAACATCAATGCTTCAAGATGTAAAAGCAAAAAGAAAAACTGAAGTAGAAATGCTTAGTGGTCAAGTAATTGAATTTGGCAAAAAATATAACATTCCTACCCCTATTAATGAATTTTTATTTAAAATGATTAAATCAATTGAATTTATTAATAACATTAACTAAATTGGAAAATCAGTTATATTTAAATATAACTGATTTTATTTCGACCTGTTTCTTTAGATTTATATAGCATAGAATCTACTCTATTAAGAATTCCTTCTTCATTTTCATTTTCCATATATTCTACAACTCCTAAACTCAAAGTTATATTTTCTACAAATACATCAGCATTTTCAGTATTTACTCTAATTTTTTCAGCTACTTTTTTTGCATCTTCTAATCCTACATTTAACAATAAAATTACAAATTCATCGCCGCCAAATCTAAATAAGCAATCATTTATTCTTATACTTTCTTTTACTAAATTAGTAAGTTCTTTCAATACTAAATCTCCAGCTATATGTCCATATATATCATTAATTCTTTTAAAATGATCAATATCATACATAATAATAGAAAAATCTATATTATATCTTTTACTACGTGCTATTTCTTGATTAATACATTCATAAAATTTATTTCTATTATATGCACCTGTAAGCTCATCAAAATATACAATCTTATCCATTTCAGATTTTGATTTATAAAAAACAAAAATAACTAATAAAATCATTATCCATAAGCCTAATAAAAGACCGCTCTTTAATATAAAACTTTTTCTTAAAATAT
>JAYEHA010000141.1:0-3758 GCA_034659335.1 Bacillota bacterium | reverse complement strand
TGAAGAAAATGTAAAAATCATTAAAGAATATAAGAGTGTTATAGAAATTTCTAAATTAAAAACTACTGATGATGCTTTAGAATTTATTATTAAAGGTACTGATGAAGAAAGAAAGCATAAAATAAAAAGTGGTGAAAATTTTTGGGTTCTTGCAAGTGATTATGATATTTCTGTTAATAATCTAATAAAGGCTAATCCTGATGTAGTGCCTGAACGATTACAGATAGGCCAAGAAGTAAGCTTGATAGTGCCTGAGCCAATCATTAATGTATGTACTGTGGAAAACGTTACTTATGAAGAAAAAATTCAATATGATGTTGTATATGAAGATAATGCTAACTTATATAAAGATGAATATAGAGTTAAATTAAGAGGCGTTTATGGTGAAAAAGAAATTGAAGCAGAGCTTGTTAAAAGAGATGGACGCGAACTTGGAAAAGTTATACTAAATGAAGAAATAATTTCTGAACCTGTTACAAAGATTATTTACAAAGGCACTAAAAATCCGCCGCCAAAAATTGGAACAGGATCTTTTTCAAAGCCATTAAATAGAGGTACAATTACTTCAGGATATGGAATGAGATATCATCCTGTTTATAGAGTGTTGAGAAAACACACGGGAGTGGATATTGCAACTTCAAGAGGCACATCTGTGTTAGCATCTGATGGTGGAAAAGTAATATTTGCTGGTTGGAAAACTGGGTATGGTAATTGTGTTGTAATAGATCATGGTGCAAATCTTACTTCCATGTATGGACATTTGAGCTCAATAAATGTTAGTGCTGGTCAAAAAGTTTATAAGGGTAAGACATTAGGTGGAGTAGGTTCAACTGGAACTTCAACTGGAAATCACTTACATTTTGAAATAAGAAAGCTAGGTAATGATATAAATCCAAATAATTATATAAATTTATATAATTATTATTAAAAGAATGTGAGTCGATTGACTCACATTTTTTACAAGGAGGTAAATATGAATAAGAAAATTTTAGTTGTTGATGATGAAGAAGCAATATTAGATATTATTAAATTTAACTTAGTTAAAGAGGGATACAGTGTTGCAGTAGCTAGAGATGGTGATGAAGCATTATCAAAAACATATACTGTTGAACCTGATTTAGTGCTTTTGGATGTAATGTTACCTAAAATGAATGGATATAAGGTATGTGAAAAAATAAGAGAAGGTTATAATATGCCAATAATTATGTTGACTGCAAAGGAAGATGAAGCTGATAAAGTCTTAGGGCTTGAATTAGGTGCAGATGATTATATCACTAAACCATTTGGAGTAAGAGAGTTATTAGCAAGAGTAAAAGCAAATTTAAGAAGAGTGGATTTAATTGTAGATAGCGATAAAGAGGAAGAGGTTATTATAAAAACTGGAGAACTAGTTATTAATTTTGATAAATATGAAGTTAAGAAAAAAAATGAGATAATTGAATTAACTTTAAGAGAGTTTGAGTTATTAAAGTATTTAAGTGCTAAACCAAATCAGATATTTTCTAGGGAAAAATTACTTAAAGAAGTCTGGGGTTATGAGTATTATGGTGATATTAGAACTGTTGATGTTACTATAAGACGATTACGTGAAAAAGTTGAAGATGAATCATCTTCTCCTAATTATATTATTACGAAACGTGGAGTGGGATATTACTTTAAGAAAGGAAAATAAATGTTTAACAGCATTAAATGGAGATTTACAATAATATATTTCATTTTAATATTTATAGCACTAATTACTGCAGGAATTTTTATTGTCCAAGCATTTGAAGAATATCATTTAGATAGCGTTGAAAAAAAAATGGATGACTTAAGTAGTGAAATATTACCTAAAATTGAAAATTTAGAAGAGTTTAATACTAATAGTATTCAAAATATTATTGATAGTTATAAAAAATTAGGATTTGAAGAAGATATTTACATTATTGATACTGATGATGTAATTGTTGCTACTAGTACAGAGAATGTTAATGAGAGAGGGTCAAATTTATTTGATTTAAAATTATTGATATCTGCTAAAAGTGGCAAGGAAGAAACTCTAATAACGGACATTAGAACTATGGATAAATCGCTACCTATTTATTTAAATAATAAGTTTAGAGGAATATTATTTGTTAGATATAATTTAGATGCAATGTATATTACTTTAAGTAAAACAACTTTAATAATCGTAAGAGTTATTGTTATTGTTACGGGAATTACAATAATAATTTGTTTTTTAATTGCTAAAACAATTTCTGAACCAATTGAAGATATTTCAAAAAAAATATCATTAATGAGTGATGGTAATTTTAGTAATAGGGTAGAGGTCAAGTCTACAGATGAAATTGGTGATTTAGCAATGACATTTAATTTGTTGACTGATAAATTACAATATAATATTAATGAAGTTTTTAAAGAAAAAAATAAAATGGAAACTATTATTGAGTATATGAATGATGGATTAATAGCAATTGACCTTAATAAAAATATTATTCATGTAAATTCAAAAGCGCGTTATTTATTAGATATGGATAGCGAATGGAACGATGTTAAATATATTAATGAAAAATTAGATGTTGATGCAATTATTTCTAGTAATGAATTAATAGGAATAAAAAATATAGAAATTAATGAAACGATATTAAAGATAGATTATTTGCCATTTAAAGATGAAGACGAAAATGAAATAGGATTAGTTTTTGTTATTACGGATATTACTGAAAGTGAAAAACTTGATAAAATGCGAAAAGAGTTTGTCGCTAATGTATCTCATGAATTAAAGACACCTTTAACAAGTATCAAGAGTTATTCGGAGACATTAATTAATGATGATTATGATAATGAAATTACTAAAAAATTTTTGACGGTAATAAATACTGAAGCTGATAGAATGACAAGACTTGTCAGGGATTTATTGCAATTATCAAATTTCGATGCTTCTTTTTCTAATAGAAAAACAGAGTTTAATGATTGGGTAGTATTAATTGATACTATTTTATTAAAATTAAAGCCTATTTATTTAATGAAAAATCAAGAAGTTAATTTTAATGTTCGTTTAGAAGATACTATTGGTGAATTTGATTATGATAAAATGGAACAGGTTATTATTAATGTACTTTCAAATGCTATTAAATATACTCAAGAAAAAGGTATAATTAATATTGATTTAGTTGATGATGAGAAATTTTTTATTGTTGAAGTATATGATAATGGGATGGGAATACCAGAAGAAGATCTAAAACATATTTTTAATCGTTTTTATAGAGTGGATAAGGCAAGAAGTAGAAAACGTGGTGGAACTGGTTTAGGGCTTGCAATTGCAAGAGAAATTATGGATATGCATAATGGAGAAATTATTATTGAATCAATATTTAATGAAGGAACTAAGGCGATTTTAAAAGTTCCAAAACGGATAAATTTGTAACTTTCTCTTAAACCTATTGTAACGATACTGTAATAATTATGTATTATAATGTAGTATATAAACAGTAGGAGGAAAGTTATGAAGTCTTTTAGGAAGTTAACAATTGCGATATTATCAATAATTATTTTAAGTTCTTTATTTGTATTTGCAGATGATGCAGATGTAAAATATGATTTGAATGATTATTTAGAAATAATAAATCCATCTTTTACTGAAATAGATAATGTAGAAGTGAAAAATAGTTTGTTTATCAGTATGAATATTAAACAAGAAGAAGATATGTATTTGACTGTAAAGAGAATTGTTCCAGTGATGGATGAATTATATTTTGATAAAATTATTAATGATGAGA
>JAYEHA010000140.1:0-3789 GCA_034659335.1 Bacillota bacterium | reverse complement strand
TTCATATTTGAAAGTTTATGTAGTAATAAATAATAATAATAATAGAAAAAAAGATATAAAAAATAATATAGTAAAAATTTGTGAAAAAAATCTCTCTAAATGGAGTGTACCTAGAGAGATAGAGTTTGTAAAATATATACCTAAAACTTTATTAAATAAAAATGATTATAAGAAACTTACTAGTAATTAATAAATTTTTCAGCGGATTGGATTTCTGTTGGGAGAGTACCATCAAATTTAAATCCATCACTATTAACTTCAAATTCGTTAACAGAAAATCCATCTAGTTGTTTAATTGCATTATTAATTGCTGTTCCGCCTGGTTCTAAGCCATTATTAGCTTTATCAACAGGAATTTTTATTTTACCAACATATAATTCTTTAGTAACTCCTTCAAAGAGCTTAGTCGATTTATTATAGAATAATGTAGAGTTCATATATACTGGTTTGTTTTCAATGAGTTTAAGACTAGATTCAAATTGCTCTAATACTGGGAATTGATTAATTAATGGTGTTAAATCACCAATTCGACAAGATGTTTCTATTTCATTATTATCATGACATTTTATTTTAATGTCCTTTACAACTGAATTTTGATTGATTGACATATTGGCAATTGCAGATAATTCTTCGTTTGAAACTGTCGTATCAACAGTTGTACTTCCTGTTGCAATTAAATTATTAGCCAAAAAATCTTCTCCTGATGCATGCAAATCGTTAAATTCGACATCAACCTTTTCTAAGTAGGAATTAAAATCATTTTGTGTCCAAGTTACATCAATCTCTTTTTTAGGAGAACTTATTAAAAAAAAGATAACTCCAATTCCAGTAACAACAAGTATTATTAAAAAAACAATAAATTTTATTAAACCTTTAATAAATTTCATACTTACACCTCCATAATAAGTTATTATTATTATATCAGAAAATATTAATAAAGAGTACAATTAATTAAGCTAAAAAAAATGGTGATTGCAAAAGAATTTGCAATCCACTTGGAGTTGTGACTTTTATGTTAAGCTTTTTTTTTATTAACTAATATGTTATAATTAAGATCGGTTAATTAATTAATAATAGTAGTAGTAGTAGGAGGAGTAGGAGGATTATTATGAAAAATAATGAAAGACATTCTTTTAAAACAGAAACAAAAAAAATGTTAGATATTATGATTCATTCAATTTATACTCATAAAGAGATATTTTTGAGAGAATTAATATCAAATAGTTCGGATGCATTAAATAAAATTAGATTTGAATCTTTATCAAATAGTGAATTGAAATTGGATGATGAACTTGAAATAAGAATTTATTTAGATAAAAATTTAAGAACGATAACAATTGAAGATAATGGAATTGGAATGAATGAAAAGGAAGTTGTTGAAAACATAGGCACGATTGCTAAATCTGGTTCTGAAAAATTTATTGATGCATTAAAAGAAAAAAATGATGCTTTAGAAATTATCGGACAATTTGGAGTAGGATTTTATTCATCATTCATGGTAGCTTCTGAGGTAGAAATTTTTACTAAACGGGTAAATGAAGATGCTATATATTGGCATTCTGAAGGATTAGATAGCTATGTATTAGAAAAAAATAATAAAGAAAAAAATGGTACTAAAATTGTGCTTCATTTAAGAGAAGGTGAAGAATTTGATGAATTATTAGATGAGTATAAGATTGAGAAATTAATTACAACTAATTCAAATTATATTCCTTTTCCAATAAAAATGGATGTAGATAAGCAAGTAAAAGATGAAGATTCAGATGAAGAATATGCAATGAAAACTATTATTGAAAATAAGATATTAAATTCTATGGTGCCATTATGGAAAAAAGCAAAAAATGATATAAAAGAAGAAGAATATAATGAATTTTATAAAAGTAAATTTCATGAGTTTTCTGATCCAATGAGTTATATTCACACTAATGTAGAAGGAATGGTTTCGTATAATGCAATGTTATTTATTCCTTCAAAACCGCCATTTAATTTTATGCAATCGAATGAAAAAACAGGTATTGATTTATATTCAAAACAGGTATTTATTATGAAAAATGCAGAAAATATTTTGCCGGAATATTTAAATTTTATAAAAGGCATAGTAGATTCACCAGATTTTTCGCTTAATATTTCTAGAGAAGTTTTACAAAAAGATAAGCTTATTAAAACAATTGGTAAAAATTTAGAGAAGAAAGTATTAAAAAAATTAGCTGATGATTTAATCAATGTTCGTGAAGATTATGAAGTGTGGTGGAAAGAGTTTGGAATAGCAATTAAAAATGGTATATACCAAAATCCAGATAAAAAAGATATGCTTGTAGATTTATTAATGTTTCATTCAAATAAATCAAATGATAAATTAATTACGTTTAAAGAATATATAGAAAATTTAAAAGATGAGCAAGATAAAATTTATTATCTTGTAACATTAGATAAAGAAAAAGCTATGAATTTACCACAATTAGAAAAAATACAAGATAAAGATTATGAAGTGTTATTTTTTACAGATCCAGTAGATGAATTTATGATAAATTTTTTAAATGAATACGATGGAAAAAAATTAATTTCATTAAATAAAATTGATTCTGAAGAAGATAATGAAGAGACAAAAGAAATTAGAGAAAATAATATTGATTTATTAGATAGCATTAAAGAAAATTTAGAAGGTAAAGTTGATGAAATCGTGATTAGTACAAAACTTAAAGATACTGCTGTATGTATAGTAACTGATAGTTCAGGTATTTCTTTGCACACGGAAGAGCTACTTAAAAAAATGCAAAATATGCCAATGAATTCAAAGAAAATATTAGAAATTAATTCTAAGCATAAAGTGTTTGAGGTATTAAAAGCAGAGTTTGATAAAGCTGGTAATTCAGAAGTTGTTAAGGAATACAGTGAGCTTTTATTAAATCAAGCATTAATAATGGAAGGGTTAGAAATTGAAAATCCAACTAAATTTGCCAATCAAATTTCAAAGTTGATGATAAAATAATAAAAAAAGATGACTAGTATATAATAATATTCTAGTCATCTTTTTTTATGTAATTATTAAAGTTATCAATATAATAATCGTAAGGTTGATTTTTACCTGGCATATCAATAAATGATTTTATATATATATTATTCTTTTTAAATTTATGATTATCTTTTTTTATTTCTTCAAAAATATCATATAATTTCTTTTCGATAATTTTAAAATCATCTATTTTAGAAAAAGGATGAATTCCAAGTAAAACATTTTTTTTATAAAAAAGGATTTCATCTGTATCCCAAATGATGTTAAGAACTTTTTTAATAAAAATATTTGATAAAGTCATACCGGTAGAAATTGGAAATTTTATAATAGAAAAAGTTAATGGATATTTTCCTTTTTTTGACTTTTTCAATTCAAATTGCATAATCTTATCATAAGTAAAATTAAAATTTTCTTTTTTTATTAGAGGCTTAGAATTAAATAGGAATTTATTAAAAGTCGTATTTAACCTTTCTTCTGTATATGGTTTAATAATGAAATCACTTATCCCAATTTTTATATATTTTACAAATTCTTTTTTATTTTTAGTATTAGATAATAATATAATTGGAATATTTTTATCTAATTGATTTATTTTTTTAATTATTTCTATTGAATTTGATGAATAATCTAAATCAATTATTAAAAGATGACAATTACAATTATTTTCTTTTATTTTAGAAAAAATTTGAGTGGGTTTAGTAATCATAATCACATTTACGTTGTTTTTTTCTAACATTGAAGTAATTTTAAGTTTTGTAATTTCAAGACTAGTTACT
>JAYEHA010000139.1:0-3820 GCA_034659335.1 Bacillota bacterium | reverse complement strand
ATAAAATGATATATGAATTTGAAATATAACTTTCGAATTAATATATCATTTTATATTATTTATATATAATTTGGTATTGATTTTTGTCGTATTAGATTTCTATATAATTTTATGTGATATTGCGGAAACAACATCCTCACTAGTAATAACTCCGCGAAATCGATGTTGATTATCAACAATAGCAATATCATAATCGTGAGTATTTATTTTTTCAAAAGAATCAATAATAAAATCATTATGATTGACTTTTTCATAATTTTTCTCAATAAAAGAGTCAATAATTAAATCTTTATTCTTTTTTACAGCTTCGAGTGTTATATAACCTAGCAGTATATTTTGATCATCAATAACATAACAAAAATCACTTTCTTTTCTTTCTAGTTCTAACATTATATCAGTTGTCTTATCGCCTTTTTTTGCAGTAAGTTTTGGTTTATGCCCGAGACCTTTAATTTTCAATATTCGAGATTTATCAACATCTTTTATAAAGTTTCTTACATAATCATCAGCTGGATTCTCGAAAAAATCTGTCGGTTTTCCTATTTGTACTAATTCGCCATCTTTTAATAATGCAACACGATCTCCAATTTTAAATGCTTCATTCATATCATGAGTAATGAAAATAATAGTTTTATCCATATAATCTTCAATGCTTAAAAGTTCATTCTGCATATCTCGTCGAATTAATGGATCCAATGCGCTAAAAGGTTCATCCATAAGTAAAATTTCAGGTTCATTTGTTAATGCTCTAGCGAGGCCGACACGTTGTTTCATACCACCACTTAATTGATTTGGCATGTAATTTTCCCAACCTTTTAACCCTACAAATTCAATAGTTTCTTCAGCCTTTTTTCTACGCTCATTTTCAGGTATATTTTGTACCTCTAAACCATATTCTACATTTTTAATAACTGAACGATGATTTAATAATCCGAAATTCTGAAAGACCATTGCAACTTTTTTACGGCGCAATTTTCTTAACTGTTTATCATCAAAATCACAAATGTTTTCGCCATCAATTAAGATTTTGCCTCGAGTTGGTTTATTTAACATATTTATACAACGAATTAGTGATGATTTACCACTACCTGATAAACCAACAATAACAAACATTTCACTTTCTTCAATATCTAAACTGACATTATTAACACCAACCGCTAATTTAGTTTTTTCACGAATTTCTTTAATTGATTTACCTTGATCTAACATTTTTAAAGCACGTTCTTTTTTCTTTCCAAAAATTAATGTAAGGTCTTTTATTTCTACTTTAATTTTTGCCATAATTAAGACCTCTCTTTCAATCTATTTGCTGCACCTTGTAATGTTCTGTCGAGTAGAATTGCTAAAAAAACAATACCTAATCCTGCCTGGAATCCTTGACCTACTTCTAATCGACGGATTGAAACTAAGACTTCTCCACCGATTCCTTTTGCACCAATCATTGAAGAAATTACAACCATAGACATAGCCATCATTGTAGTTTGATTAATACCTGTCATAATAGACGGTAAAGCTTGCGGAAATTCTATTTTAAGAAGCATCTGCTTAGCAGTAGATCCAAAAGAAAGCCCTGCTTCAATAACCTCATAATCAACATTACTAATACCTAAGTAAGTTAATCGAATCAATGGTGGAATTGCATAGGTTGTTGTTGCAATAATAGCTGGTACTTTACCTAATCCAAAAAACATAATAGCAGGCAACAAATAAACAAAACTCGGCATGGTTTGCATCGCATCTAGTATAGGCATCATTATTTTTTTCATAACAGGAACTTTTGCCATTAGAATTCCAGTAGGAAGCCCTATAATTGTAGAGACTAATACAGCTATAATAACAATAACCAATGTATAAAGCATCATATCCCATAATCCAAATAAACCAATAGCAAATAACATAGATGTTAACACGATAGCTGTTTTCAAATTATATAATTTCCATCCAATATAAAACATTCCCCCAATAATAATCCACCAAGGGATAAAATGTAATCCTGTTTCAATACCATTAAATATAAATAAAATGAAATTACTAATTGCATCAAAAAAACCATCTAAATTTAACAGTAACCATTCTACTGCCGCATCAATGGGATCGCTAATTTCAAACCTTAAAAATTTAGGAAAATTAACCAAATAATCCACTCCTTTCCAATCAACAAGGGGCCCATGTAGGCCCCTTATTACAATATTTTCTATTTTTTAAACATTCTTCTATTGAATTGCTGCTTCAATTTTTTTTGCAGCATCTTCTGTTACCATATTTTTCCATAATTCTTTCTTTTCATTTAAGAACCATTTAGCAGCATCAACTGTCGCCGCTTCATTCTCTTGCATATAACCTAAAGCAGCACTTGTTAATTGAGAAGATGTTGTATAATTACTTAAAAATTCAGCAATTTCTGGATATTCTTCTTCAAATCCTTTTGTTACAACTACTGTAACATCTACTGAAGGGAAAGAACCAATACCGATTTCAAAATCTTCTGGTGAATATTCACTGTCTTCAAGTAATGTCATATCATACATACCCATTATCCATGTTGGTTCCCAGCTGTAACCTACCCATGCTTCTCCTTTTTTATAAGCACCTGATAAAACAGCAGATAAAGTAGCACTAGAATCAATTGTTTTAAATGTATAATATTCATCTAATCCATATTTTTCCATTTTATCGTGAAGCATTGCTGTAGCTGCCCAACCTTCAGGTCCTCCATAAATAATTCCTTTATCAGAATTTTCAGGGTCAGGGAATAAATCAGCATATTTTTTTAAATCTTTAACTGTTTTAAGATCTGGTGCTAATGCATCATCTCCTTCAATTAAATAAGTTGGTACATAAAGTCCTTGAATATTATCATCAAAGTTAACAGTTAACTCAGTATAATCTCCTGAAGCAAGATCAGCATCATAAGTTGGTAAATTATCTGACCATAATTCCATAGCTACATCAATATCCTGTGTTTTTAATCCTGAAACCATGATTGCTGTATCTGCAGTTACAATTTCTGTTTCAACACCGTAACCTTCTTCAATGATAATTTTAACCACTTGATCGTGGAATGCATTACTATCCCAGTCACCTTCACCGATTACAATTGGTTTTTTTGAACTAGAACAAGCCGTTAATGATAAAACTAATATTGCACTCATAATAAATATTATTATCTTTTTCATAATTAAATTTCCTCCTTTAATGATTGATAATTTTAACATGCATTTTGGCAAGAAGTCCCATTCCTCAAAGCCGATAAGCTTAGGTTGGGGATGAATTGCCAGTTGTCTGTTGGTTTTGTATTTTTTATAACAGTTAAAATTAAACTGTTCCTAGAAATACTAAATTGGTAGTTACTCTTCGACAATGTTATAATAAGTTCCTTAAAAATGCGTTAGCATTTTAGGTGGGGGTTATTAACCTATTTTATAAGTTATCTTTTATAAACAACTTTTATTATACACTAAAGTTGTCACTTAGGCAAATTTTTAATAAAAGTGAAATGTCAAGGTGGATTTTTGGTAATAATATTCAGTCAAAATTTTTGATAAAATATAGTTAGATAGGAATTTTGTTTTAGTATACCTTCATTGATGACATAAGTATTAGTGATTTCCAAGTCGATAAATCTAAAGTCTTTAATTTTGCGTCAGTAAGGGAATTATAATCTATACCTAAATACTCTTCAATTGAAGGGAAGTCATCATTATGATTACTAATAGTAAAAATATTTTCATTGATTTGTTTTGTATATTGTTAATATGGGTATATCATTTGAAAGAAAGGAGAAATTTAATAATCATTTGTGATTGGAATTTATTTGATT
>JAYEHA010000138.1:0-3839 GCA_034659335.1 Bacillota bacterium | reverse complement strand
AATTTACTTAATAAAATCAACAATCCTATTATATATTGAATCACTATCTAATTTATTAATTTTGAAAAGTTCTTCTGTATTACCATGCTCAACAAAACAATCATCAAAACCTAAATTCAATATTTTAAAATGATTACCTAGATTTTGAGATACCATGCTACCAAAACCGCCAATAATCATATTATCTTCAATTGTTATAACATTTCTTACTAATTTAAAATCATTAAACATTTTTTTATAATCAAACGGTTTAATAACTCTTATATTAATCAATTTTACACTTTTATTATTTTCTTTTATTAATCTATCAGCAACTGCAATTGCTTTTTCAACCATATTTCCAACAGCTAAAATTACAATATCGTTTCCTTCTCTAAGAATTTCATAATTTGTTATTAAATTAGTTGATTCATTAATATTTGCAATTTCACCCCGAGGATATCTAATAGCAATAGGTCCTTTATCATATAACGATGCAAATTTTAACATTCTTTTAAGTTCAAAACCATCTTTTGGAGACATTATCATCATATTTGGCATTGAAGACAAATATGAAATATCAAATAATCCATGATGCGTTTCGCCATCTTCTCCTACAAGTCCTGCTCTGTCAATACAAAATACTACAGGTAAATTTTGTATACATACATCATGAAGTATTTGATCATATGCACGTTGTAAAAAAGTTGAATAAATTGTAACAAATGGTTTTTTACCATTAATCGCTAATCCAGCAGCAACAGTAACTGCATTTTGTTCAGCAATACCAACATCAATAAATCGTTTAGGCAATTCATCTTTAAATCTATTTAGTCCAGTTCCATCTGACATTGCAGCAGTTATGGTAAATATTTTTTTATTTTCTTTAGCTAATTTTACTATTTCATCACCAAATAACGATGCATATTTAACTTTATTTTTTTTTGAAGTATTCTTGCCATTTAAATTAAACGTACCGATACCATGAAACTTAGATGGATTTATTTCAGCAGGTCTATACCCTTTTCCTTTTTTAGTAATCGTATGAACAATTACCGGCCCTTCAGTTTGTTTAGCTTTTTTAAGTATATTGACAAGGTTTTCAATATTATGACCATCTACAGGTCCTAAATATGTAAATCCTAATTCTTCAAATATCATAGTTGGTAAAAGTAAATATTTTAAACTATTTTTTAATTTCGAAATTTTAGTTCCTATTTTATTGCCAAATTTAGGCATTCTATTTAAAACTTTCTTAGTATCTTTTTTCATAACACCATATATATTTGAAGACCTTAAATTAGACAAACTTTTTGACATAGCTCCAACATTTTCACTAATAGACATACCATTATCATTAAGAATAATAATTATTTTTTCTTTAGATTGTCCTAGATAATTAATTGCTTCAAATGCCATTCCACTAGTCATCGATCCATCACCAATAATTGGAATTATATCATAATCATCTCCATCAAAATCTCTCGCTTTAGCCATACCAATAGCTGAAGAAATGGAAGTAGAACTGTGTCCTGCTTGAAAAATATCATGTTCACTTTCTTTTCTTTTAATAAAACCACTTATTCCGTTAAGCTTTCTTAAATCATCAAATTTTTCTTTTCTACCCGTTAATATTTTATGAACATAACATTGATGTCCAACATCCCAAATTATTTTATCTGATGGCGAATTAAAAACATAATGAATAGCAATAGTTAATTCTACTACACCTAAATTTGAAGACAAATGTCCTCCAGTTAAAGAAATATTGTGAAGTAAAAAATCTCTTAATTCAATAGATAATCTTGACAATTCTTGAAATGATTTATTTTTAATATCTTTCGGACTATTTACACTATCTAAAATTTTATACATAAAACCTCTATTCTATTATTTTTAAATGAAATATTTTATCAAAATAATAAATTATTATTCCTGCTTTCATAACAACATATTTAGAATGACTTAACCCAATAATTTTACCAAAAGCCTTACCGCCAACTGTCATAGCAGCAATAAAACCTGTAAGTATAACTGAAACCAAACCTTTTTCTAAAAAAGAAATATCAAATTGCATTAATTTAGCAATAATTATTGCTCCTGCTGCTCCACTGACAATTCCTGCTATATCTCCAATTACATCATTGCAAAAATTTGCAACCATACTTGCATTTTTAATTAAATAAATTGAATATTTGGCAGCTTTTACTTTTTGAGATGCCATGGAATTAAATGGTTCAATTTTAGCAGAAGCTACAGCAATACCAATAGTATCAAAAAATACACCAATAAAAATTATTATTACTAATAAAATTAATGCAAAAAACATATTAGCATTTCTTAAAGTAGTATCAGCTAAAATACTCATAAGAATCGCTAAAATAAAAGTAACTATTACTATTTTAAAAACCCATAAATAATTCTTATTCATATTTTCTCCTAATATATTTAATTGCGTGATATTAGTAAATGTTAATTTTGCAACTTAGGTTCGGTAGGATTTCCCAATTGAATACTAATTCGTCACCGAATTAGCCGTTCCCATTCAAATTCAATATAACACCGAATCACCACTTAGTTTACACTTCAATCCATTTACTAACTTTTTTACGAATAGTCTAGAGGATTTCCCACACACTTAATTATTTCCTACCCTCTTTTGCAGTTTGGTTTCAAACATCCACCTTTTCCACTCAAGGCAGGCTACACTAAATCAAATCTATTGCTAGTTCAATTTAGGTATACTTATAAAATCATAAGCCTCCGCGAAATTAGGGGTAGTCTCACATGCCGTTGTGAAATGCCCTAATCCCTTTTTCCCAGAATAGACCCCCGACTGGGCGTCGGAAGCCTACTACAGGAACTTCATCGATATGCCCTTAAACGAATTTTTAGCCCCGTCTTCGAAAATAATTTTTATGACTAGAATACTACATCACGCAATATAATAATTTAATTTACTCTATTAAAAATATAATCTGTTAATTCATAAATAAATTCATTTCCAATATTTAACTCATCTAATATATTGAAACTTCTAACTCGTAATTCTTCCAATTTTCTTTCTGTTTTTTCGATTCCCATAAATTTAATATATGTTTTTTTATCATTTCGTAAATCACTATCAACTGATTTGCCTAATGTTTTTTCATCTGTTAAAACTTCTAATAAATCATCTTTTAATTGAAAAGCTAAACCAATATTATCAGAAAACTTTTCTAACAATTGAATTGTATTTTGATCTTGATTAGCAATTAAACCCGCAGTAACAATTGAAGCTTTAATCATTTTTCCGGTTTTATTTTGATTAATAAACTCTAAATTTTCTAAAGTTTCATTCTTCATTGCTAATTCTACATCTGCAATTTGACCAATAATCATTCCTTCTTTTCCAGCACAATTTGCAAGATAAGAACAAGCTTTTAAAACATTCCTACTGAAATTTTTATTGAGATACTTAAATAACGTTTCATATGATAAATTAAGTAAAGCATCACCTGCTAAAATTGCACTTGCTTCATTAAATTTTATATGAGAAGTAGCTCTATTTCTTCTTAATACATCATCATCAATTGCAGGTAAATCATCATGTATTAATGAATATGTATGAATCATCTCAATAGCAGACGAAAAATTTATTATATCATCCTTATTACCACCAAACGCTTCAAAAAAAACAATATTCATAACAGGTCTAATTCTTTTCCCATTAGATAAAAACGAATAATTAATAGTTTTATTTAGATATAATGAATGTTGATTTAAACTCTTATCATTTATAACTTCAAATTTACTATTTATATATTTTTGATACTCATATAATTTTTTACTAAATTCCATTTTATCACCTTCTATAAATC
>JAYEHA010000137.1:0-3860 GCA_034659335.1 Bacillota bacterium | reverse complement strand
TACTTCTTCTACTTCTTCTATCTCCTCTACTTCAGTTATTACGGCTTCATTTTTAGTACTACAACCTACCGTAAAAACCATTATAACTGCTATCATTATTAAAATTATTTTTCTCATAATTATCTAGTTAAATTCACTTTCGCTAAAATTTCTTCTTCTTTTTTTCTCATAATAGCTTTTTCATCTTCATTCATATGATCATATCCTAAAAGGTGAAGAATACTATGAACAGTTAAATAACCAATTTCTCTTTCAACAGAATGTCCAAATTCCTTAGCTTGTTCTATTGCTCTTTCACATGAAACAACAACATCGCCTAAAAACAAATAGTCTTCGTCTAATGCCTCATTCACATCATCATACATAGGAAAAGAAAGCACATCTGTTATTAAATCAACTTCCCTATACTCCTTATTTAATTTTCTAATTTCTTCATTATCAATTAATAATAAGCTTACTTCTACTTTTTCAAAAATATTTTCATAATTTAAAGCTACAGTAATACTTTTTCTAATAAGGTTCATTAACTCTTCACTTACAGGCACTTTATTTTGATGATTACTAAGTAATATATTCATAATTTCACCACTCCCTTTTCTGCTTTCTCATATCGATCAATTATACTTCTAACTAATTTATGTCTAACTATATCAAAAGTATTAAATCTTGTAATATTAATATCTTTAACATCATCTAAGATACCAATTGCATGCACTAATCCTGACATTTCATTTCTCTTTAAATCAATTTGTGTAATATCTCCATTTACAACTACTTTTGAGCCAAATCCAAAACGAGTTAAAAACATTTTCATTTGTTCAATAGTTGAATTTTGAGCTTCATCTAAAATAATAAAAGCATCATCTAGAGTCCTTCCACGCATATATGCTAAAGGCGCAACTTCAATTAATCCACTTTCTTTATACTTCATAAAAATTTTAGCTCCTAAAATATTGTAAAGAGCATCATAAAGTGGTCTTAAATAAGGATCAATTTTCATTTCTAAATCACCAGGTAAAAAACCAAGATTTTCACCAGCTTCTACAGCCGGCCTAGTAATAATTATTCTACTAACAGTTTTATTTCTAAACTCTCTAACAGCCATTGCAACAGCTAAATACGTTTTACCTGTACCTGCCGGCCCTACACCAAAAGTAACAACATTTTCATCGATAGCATCAATATATTTTTTTTGCCCAATAGTTTTAGGCCGAATACCTTTTCCATGAGCATCTAAACATATAACTACATCATCAATATTAGATAACTCATCTAACTCACCCAATTTAACCTTATTAATATAATAATTAATCTTTTGTTCATCCAAATTTCCCGAATAATTTACAACATTAATAAGTTTTGTTAATAACACTTCAACAACTTCCTTATCATTACCCAATAAATTTATAAAATTTTCTCTAATTGTAATTTTCACATCAAATTCATCTTCAATTAAAGATAAATTTTTATCAAGACTTCCTAAAAGTTTATGAAGTGTTTCTGTATTTTCAATAATTATTTTAATACTTTTCAATAAAATTTCCTCCTAATATTTACTTACTTCATTGTATCACAAAACTATTTTATTTAACAAAAAATATAACAATTAGCAGCCATTAAAAAACCTCTGTTATTTTATTTAAACAGAGGTTTTTCTAATTAGATTAATTTTTCTTTAACAATTTTTGCAACTACACTTCCTTCAGCAATACCTTTAACTTTTGCATTTACAACGCCCATTACTTTACCCATATCTTTAACTGAAGTTGCACCTAGTTTTTTTATTGCTTCTGCTACAATTTCTTCAATCTCTTCAGTTGATAATTGTTTAGGTAAATATCCTTGTAAAATCGCTATTTCTTCGTTCGCTTCATCAATCAAATCTTGTCTTTCACCTTTTTCAAAATCTACAATCGCTTTTCTTTTAGTCTTTATTTGAGAAGCAATAATTTCCATTACTCTTTCTTCTCCAACTTTAACTCTTTCATCAACTTCAATTTGCTTAATCGCAGCTCTAAGCATTGTAATAACAGATTTTCTCACTTTTTGTTTTGCTTTCATTGCCTCTTTTAAATCATTCATTAATCTTTTTTCCATATTTTTATCTCCCTTATATTTTAGCCTGGAGGCCACTGCATGCTTCTTCCACCAACTAAATGTAAATGAAAGTGATTTACAATTTGTCCACCCATTTTCCCATTATTATTAACCACTCTATATCCATCTTTATCAAGACCTTCTTTTTTAGCTATTTTTTTAGCAGTCAAAAGTAATTCTCCTAACAATTCAATATCTTTACTTTCCATAGAATCTAAAGACTCAATATGTTTTTTAGGAATTATTAAAATATGACTCGGTGCAACAGGATCCAGATCTCTAAAAGCAAAAACATTATCACTTTCATAAACTTTTTGTGATGGAATCTCTCCATTAGCAATTTTACAAAATATACAATCACTCATTTTTCTTTTCTCCTTTGATTCTACCAAATATCTTCCCATTAACAACAGCTTCTAAATCAACTTCTAAATATTCATTAGTTAAATCAATTTCAGAATTAACAAATACCTTTAAATAGTTATCAGTTAATCCACTACATATTTTCAAATCACTATTAAATGTCTCAAACAATACAAAATGTGTTATATTAACTTGACTAATTTGATATTCATTTTCAATATCACTTACTATTTCAATTAACTTTTTACTTCTAGCAGAGCCAATATTACCATGAATTTGATTATTCATTGTCGCAGCTTTAGTACCTTCCCTTGCTGAATATTTAAAGACATGAACTTGACTAAACCGCACTTTTTTAACAAACTCACAAGTCTCATTAAATTCTTCTTCAGTTTCACCTGGAAAAGCAACAATAATATCAGTGGTTATAGCAGGAGAAATAAAATGTTCTCTTAACAATTGTACCACTTTTAAATATTCTTTTGTTAAATATTTTCTATTCATTCTTTTTAAAACTGTATCTGAACCACTTTGAAGCGATAAATGAAAATGATTAGCTAATTTATTGATTTTACTAAATCTTATAATATTCTCTCTCGATAAATATGTCGGTTCCATCGAACCTAACCTTAATCTTTTAATACCATCAATTTTATTTGCCTGTTCTAGTAAATCAATTAAACCAATATCATCTTCTAAATCCATCCCATAAGACGCAATGTGTATCCCAGTAAAAACAATTTCTTTATAATTATTATCTCTTAAATCTCTAATTTCACTCAATATATCTTCTATTTTTTTTGATCTTATTCTACCCCTAACATATGGAATAATACAATATGAACAAAATTGATCACATCCATCTTGAATTCTAATAAATGCTCTTGTTTTATCAAGAGTCTTATTAATCATAATATCTTCAACATATTTTTCTTTAGAAATATCTATTATATATTTCTTATTATCCCCATTATACTCTTTAATATATTCAAGTATTTGCATTTTATTATTATTTCCTATTACAATATCTACCTCATCCATCTGCATTAACTTTTCTGGTTCTTGTTGACTATAACAGCCAACAGCTACTACTATACTATTAAGATTTTTACGTTTAGATTTTCTTAGCATTTGCCTAGATTTTCTAGAGCTTAAATTTGTTACAGTGCATGTATTAACAACATATATATCAGAAACCTCATTAAATCTAACAACTCTAAAGCCATTTTGTTTAAAAAGTTTTACTAATCCATCCGTTTCATAGCTATTAACTTTACAGCCTAAAGTCATAAAAGCTACAGTTTTTAAGTTTTCCATTTTATCACCTATTCATTTTTCATTGCAACAATTACTACCCAATCACCATCAATTAATTTATCAATTATTCTAAGTCCATTCTC
>JAYEHA010000136.1:0-3868 GCA_034659335.1 Bacillota bacterium | reverse complement strand
AAAAAATATTAAGAATTTATTGTATAATAAAAACTATAAGATGGTTGTTATAAAAAATGAAAAGGTATTATTTACTAGTTTTGATAGAGGTATTAAACCAATTTTTGATTTGCAAAATGAAATAAATCATAATGAAATTGAAAATTCCTTTATTGGTGACAGAGTAATTGGTAAAGCAGCTGCTTTAATACTTTCAAATTTAAAGATTAAAGGGATTTATTCAGAGTTAATATCAAAAGATGCACTTAATATTTTTATTAATAATAACATAGAAGTGAGTTATAAAAGGAAGGTAGATAAAATATTAAATCGAACTAAAACTGGTTTATGTCCAATTGAGAAAATGTCGCAATATGAAGATAATGTGGATAAATTATTAAAGAATATTGAAATTTTCTTAGACGAGTTATAAGAAAGGAATAATTATGAATAAAAGTACAAAAGAGTTAACTTTAAGTGGTATGTTTTTGGCATTGGCTATAATTGTACCAATGATATTTCATTATGCTAATATTGGAGGGGCAATTTTTTTACCTATGCATATTCCGGTTTTATTGGCTGCATTTTATGTTAATCCACTATATGCTATGTTAGTTGGTATTTTAAGTCCATTATTAAGTTCTATATTTACTTCAATGCCACCGATGTATCCAATTGCTGTTATTATGGTTTTTGAATTAGGAGTTTATGGATTGGTTACATCACTTATATATAAAAAATTTAATTTAATAATATCATTAATTGGTGGAATGATTACCGGACGGCTGGTAGCAGGAGTAATGGTATTTGTTTTACAAAGTAGTTTTGGATTGAAAATGAATCCATATATGTATATAAAAGGAATTATTATAACAGGAATGCCTGGAATAATTATTCAACTTTTAATAATTCCAGTTATTGTGAAAAAATTTAATCTTGCAATAAATAATAAAAAAAGCAGTAAATATTAATATTTACTGCTTTTTAGTTAAATGTTAATTAAATTATTTTTATATTTGATAAATAAATTATTTAACATTTCCATTTTTTTATTTATTTCTATTTGTAAATTTGAGGCTTCTAAATATTTCTTTTGGTCTAATGCTATAATAATTTTTGTTAATAGTGATTGTTTATTTAAACTATCTTTTACAAGTTCATATCTTAAAGAATTAACATTTTCCCAATTGAATATATCTAGATCGGTAACATCTTCTGTATTATGCATTTTTTTATATCTTCTAACAAGAATTAATAAACGTTCTTTTAATTTATATCTAATTTCATTTTCCCATTGTGTTAACATTGAAACGTAGTATGATTCAATAAGTGTTTCATTAAACACATTACCTTGAAATAGTATTTCAATTTTTTTATTGTTATGAAGATTAATAAGGTTTTCATAGACAGTATTTGGAGCAATACCAAAGAGATTGTTTCGTTTTTCTTGTGAAAATTTACTGAAAACATCTTCTTCAGTTGAATATAAATGATTATTGTTTAAATAAAATTTTTCTGTATTTTCTTTTTTTATAAAATTTTTATATAATTCATCACATGTTTTATTATTTGAAATAGCATATTTAATACCCTCGAGCATTGCTAAATACATTGTTGAAATAACTAAATAAGTATTCGAATTAGGATTTGGTGATCTTAATTCAAATCTTGTAGATAATGTATTATTAATATCTCTAATTAAACCAATCAATACAGTTCTATTTCTAGAAGGATTTTGTGGGGAATAACCTATTGATGCAACTGTACATACAGGAGCTTCAAAACCAGGCCTTAATCGTTTAAACCCATCAGTTGTAGCTGTGATGAAGGGATTAATAATATCATAATTATGAGTTAATCCATATAAAGCTCCCCAACCAAATTCATTTAGGTAATTATCTTTATGATTTTTATGTGAAAATAAATTTATATATTCACCATTTTTTAGTTTTAAAGATATACTAGCATGTGTATGTTCTCCACTTCCGGCAACCTGATCTATTGGTTTGGCTTTAAAACTAACTGCTAGTCCTTCATCTTCAAAAGTATCTTTAATAATATTTTTAGCATAAAGTTCGTTATCTGCTGTTTGTAAAGCAAAATCATATTTCCAATCAATTTCTAATTGTTCCATTATTCCTGAATAAAGATTAGTTCCAGTTAATTTTGCTTTAACGCCACCTACTTCTTTATGTGCCATTTCAGCGATTAAGCCAGTATTATTAAGTGCAGTTAATGAATTTTCCATTGCAGTTCTTACTTGTCCAACAGTTCTTTTCCAATAATGCTCTTTTAATTCTTGAGAAGCGCTAAGTTTTTCAATATCACTTCGTTGATCAGGAGTTTTAACCCAAAATTCTAATTCGGTTGCAGAAGTTAAAATAACTTCACTTACTTCATCAATTGAGTTTATTGAAAGATTTTTTAAAGAACCATCTAATGATAATAAATTTAAGATTTCCTTTTTAATATAAGTAGATGTTCTATTTAAAATTGATCTTGATCCAACAAATTTATTAGAATGCATTAAAAATGATGGAATATCTAAAGTACCAATTGGATTTCCATTATCATCTAGATGATTATTGTTATAATCAATAAACCATTTAACAGAAGTATCTGGAAGAATATCTACTTTTGCATTGTTAATTTCTGCAATAATAGGTAAATAAACACTAGAACCGTCAGTTTGTATTCCATTTAATAAAAAATTATCAAAATCATCTAAAATAAATTTTTTCGGAATTTTTTCATCAGTAGCATTATTGGCTAAGTCAACACCTGATAATGAGATAAATCTAATAGTATCAGTTTCTGCAATTGTTTTTTTAAGTTCCTTAGTAGTGAGTTTATTTGGTTCAATGTAGAATTTTAAATTTGACATAAATACCTCCATTAATTCTTAAATATGAATTATTATATCATATCTTGGTAAAATGTAAAGAAAAAATAAAATGAATAAATCTAAAAAAATGTCTAAATATCAAGAAATAAAAGGTAAAAAGTTAAAATTGTTAAAAAATCAATTATTCCTTAATAGTTCGTGTTTTTTGTTTTATTAAGTTGTTTATTAATACAGCAATAATTGGGCCGATAAATATTCCTAAAAATCCGATTGTTTTTAAACCAGTATATATTGAAAGTAGCGTAATTAGTGGATAAATTCCTATTTGAGAACTGAAAATTTTAGGTTCCATGCTTTGTCTTGTTGTAGTTAAAATTAGATATAATATTAAAAGGTAAATAGCGTGAAAATAATTTCCAATTAATAATTTTATAGTTACCCAAGGTAACAAGACGATTGCGGTGCCAAAAAGTGGAAAGAAATCAATTAAACTAATTAAAAAAGCTTTTACGATAAAATTATTAATTCCAATAATACCTAATCCGACTAAACATATTATAAAAGTGATGCCCATTAGAATGAATTGTGAACGCATATAACCATAAAAAACAGTAAAAACATCTTTTTTTATATGCATATAATAATAATTATTTTTAAGTTTATCAAAATATTTTTTTATGTGTTTATTAAAAAAGATAGTAATTAATTCATTGTCTTTTGTAAAGAAAAAGGCTGAAATAAATGTTATAAGAATAAACACTAAAATTTCTGGTAAAAATGCTAAAAATTTTAAACTGTTTTCAACAATAATTTGAATTTGATTGATTAAAGTATCTAATAAAGATTGTAATGAATTAGTGATAATAGAATCTATAGTTATTGAAAAATCGAATGGTAATTTTAATTTGTTTTCATTTATTAAATTGAAATAATAAAACATTGTGGATCTTAGTTCGCCATTTTGTATTAAATTGATTGATAAATAATCAGTTAAGGATTTAATTATAATGTAAAATAAAAAACTAATAATAGTTATAAATAAAA
>JAYEHA010000135.1:0-3876 GCA_034659335.1 Bacillota bacterium | reverse complement strand
CCCCATTAACTTGATCAATTGTTTGGCTATAAGCCTCTAATTGCCCATAGAGCGATTCAATTTCATCTTTTTGAAAAATTAAATCTAAATTATCATTTTTTATTTTATCAATTAATCGTCTTTTTTTCATAAATAAAGAATTAATTACTAAACCTGATAACCCACCAAAGAGTATTGAAACACTATACGCTTTAATACTAAAAATTATTTCATGAAAGAATATATACTTTTGAATCAAAGAAAAAGAAGATAATACTAACGCGCCAATTAAAAAACTTATTATATTCCAAATCCTATTTTTTTTCATATTATCCACCTCATAATCACTTGCATATATTACAATAATTTAATTGTACAAAATCGCTTCGCGATGCTGACCCTTGATCATTATCTCGAAGTATTTTTATGTATTGATAGTAAACCATTTCTTGAAAATATATTATTATTAAGTTATCATACCAAACACTAATAATCAAAAGAAAAGGAACTACTATCATGTTAGTTTTACCATTTTTAAACCATAACTACAATTATATATTTATTATTTCTTTATCTAGAGGTTCCCCAACTTTTTTTTATTTTGTTTCTTAACAGTTAGAATTAGTTTTTAAGTATAGGCTTTCAGAATAAAAGTTTTAATTAGCGCGATACGGACTTATAAAAATACAAAAAGATGAATAATATTCAAAAATACTTTAACAAAGACTAAAAAACCAAAAAATTTCATGACAAAATATCAAATTTGGGATCTATTTTTAAATTTGGTTAGTTATTCATTTTTTTAAAGATTAAGCTATTAGTTCTTGTAAGTCCAATTTATCTTTCAAATGAATATACAAGCATCAATATATTGGTGCGTCTCAATACCATAAAGTCGCATATACCACATTTTAGTAGAACGATGACAACCATCTTCAATATGGTAATCTACTTTTCCCCTTTTGTTGGTCCGTTCACTTGATGTTCGTTTATTATAGTTTTTCCCATTTATTAGATCCACGTGGAGTTTTAGTAAATATTCTTAAATCATCCTTTCCACACTTGCAAATTGGAATTCCTTGATCAGAAATAGCAATGTCAGATTTACCTTCAAAAATAAATTTTGTTCTTTTATTGAGATCAATAAAAGGCTCTACATCATGTTTATTAAGTAATTTATAAATAGATTTGGATCATGAGCAGAATCTAAAAGAATCTTAGTCATAGGACAAATAGTAAATCTATGAGAAAATTCATTAAGAATTAATAATAAACCTATAGAATCATGCATAGAAGCTTTATTTAATTTTGAATAAATTGGTAAATCATTATGACTATCACAAGCAGTCAGCATATATAAATCATAGCCATTATAGTATTTACCTCGGGAACTATCCCATCCTGAATTAATATCAGGTTGAGAATAAAAAAATTGTTTTTCACGATCGTATTTATCATACTTCTCATCATCTGGAAGTCTTTTTTTTGCGATTATAGGCGCAAGTTTCAACAGTAGTACCATCTCCAAAGATTGAAAGAGTTCAAATAATCTATCGGTATCTTGTTTTTTCTTAGAAATTCCGTATTTGAAAAATCTATCAATCAAACGTTTAACACGACCAGGTTTTCATAGGTGCTTTTTCACCTTTTTTAGGTTTTTTCTTATTAAATTTTTTTGTTTTTTATACTTGATATGCTTTTTAGTATTATATGGTAGAGGATTAGAATAAATAAAAAAATAGAGATGTTTAAATTTAAACTTTTAGTTTGTTCTGAAAGTTTACTTTAGCGATGGGAGTTTCAGCACCTTAATTAACTAGATTCTAATTCAATAAATTCATCAATTTTTTTATAAAATTTATCTTTAGGAATATTTAGAGCCTCAATTACTCTATCATCAATAATATCGCATTTCATTTTTGGTTCCATTATTTTCCAGGAAATAATATTTGCTAAATAAATCACAGCTACAATTTCTTTATTCATAATAATTTCATTTAATGGATCATGATGAAATAATGCAGCTTCAACTATTGGAAGTGGTATTCCCCACCAATTTAATAAATATCCCCCAATTTTTGCATGGTCAAAACCAACAAGTTTATTTTCATATCTAATTCTATCACTCAAATCTATCATGTTCTTATTTAATAATGTATTAATCTTAAAATCAATATCACTAGCATAATTCATTATTATTACTCTACCAATATCATGTAATAATCCAGCTGTAGAATATTCGGAAGGAATTTTTTTAAATAATATTTTTTTATAAATATATCCAGCCATTTTATTTGTTAAAATAGCATGTTTCCATAATCTTTCAACATTGTTAGCATCTGTTATTTGAAAAATACTATTACTCACAACTATACTTTTCACATTTATTAATCCAATATACATCACCGCTTGTTTAACAGAACCGGTTTTTGCTTCGTAAAATGCTGAATTAGCTACTTTTAATATCTTTGAAGCTAATGATTGATCGCGTTCTATTTCATCCGTAATTTTATCAATACTTTGATTATTTACTAGCATTTCATTAATCTTTCTATATAAAGTTGGTACTGTAGGTAAAGACTCTAAATTATTAATATACTTTAATAATTCATTATTTGAAAGTATATCTTCTAATTCAAAAGTTCTTCTAATAACACTTAATAACTCACTGTTTTCCCATGGTTTATATAAATATAATTTTGCTAAATTCTTTTCTATAGCATTTACCACTTCATCTCTATTTGAATAACCACTTAATGCAATACGAATAACCTTTGGATAATGTTGCTTAACCTTTTTTAAAAGTTCAAACCCATCCATTCCCAGCATCCTAATATCAGATATAATTAAGTTTATATCATAATTTTTTAATATTACTAGTGCCTCTTTTCCACCTTCAGCAAAAAAACAATTAAATTCCGTATTAAAAAACAACCTTCTTAACGCTTTTAAAATTTGATCTTCATCATCAACAAAAAGTATTTTTCTTTTATCATTCTTTTCTTCCATAGTTATCACCTCGTAATAGTAGTTCTTTGCTAATATTATATTTACCCAACTTCATATTGATATCACATTTTATTTTATTTTATCAAAAAAAATAAAAAATTCAAATCATTTTTTTAACTAACCCTCTTAATTGGTTTAGCTTTTATCCCAACTACAGTGCTATTTATATCTGTATCTTTAAGTACTACAGCTAAAGCTCCAATTTTAGTTCCCTCTTTTATCTCAATTGGTCCTAACACTTTTGCTCCAGCCCCAATAATTACATTTGACCTTATTGTCGGATGTCTTTTACCAGTATCTTTTCCTGTTCCACCTAAAGTAACTCCTTGATACAATACTACATTATCTTCTATTTCAGTTGTCTCTCCAATAACCACCCCATGACCATGATCAATAAAGAAATTCTTACCAATTGTTGCACCAGGATGAATTTCTATTCCAGTTAAAAATCTCCCTATTTGCGAAATAAATCGAGCGGTAAAGAAAAATCTTCTATTATATAAAAAATGAGCGATTCTATATAAAACCATTATATGCACAACAGGATATAAAATAATTATTTCAATATAATTTCTTGCTGCTGGATCTTTTTTTAATATATTATCTAAAAATCCTTTCATAATAAACTCCTTTTTCTTTTCAAAAAACAAAAAAACGCCCCTATTTAGAGGCGAATTATATTCACGGTTCCACACTAATTTTTTCTTCGATACTAACATATCTTGTCTCTATAACGAGAGAAATCGGCGTTTAATACTTAATTCCTAAACGCATTTCAAAAGCGCACTTCAAATGAATCTCCAATAAAAATCTCTCAGCTATGATTTTCTCTCTCAAAATCTTAATTCATCCTACTTTACTTTTTCATAAAATTTATTATTACTACTT
>JAYEHA010000134.1:0-3878 GCA_034659335.1 Bacillota bacterium | reverse complement strand
GACAAAAGGTGGTTATTTATGTAAAAAAAACAAGAAAAGTGAAAAATATTATTTTTTCAATGTAAGGTTTAGAAAACAATAGGTTTTTCTAAATAATTCTTTGGAATTCACCTAAATACAGGGGCTTTACGAGCAGTCTCCTAGGTGGGTCAATATTCAAATATATAAAGGGTCAGATTTCAGGCTCTCCCTCAAATTTGGCGAAAAGAACATTTTATGTTATAATGTAGTAGGGTGATTATTTATGGGTTACGAAATTATTAAAGATTGTTTTCCAAATTATTTAGAAAATTTAGATATTCAAATTGAGGGAAAAAAAGTGATACTATTTTTTAAAACAAAGAGAACTGAATGTAAATGTCCAACTTGTGGAGGAGTTACAACAAAATATAGAAATTACTATAATAGAAAAATACAAGATCTTCCAATTATTGATAAGCAACTTTTTTTAAATTTAAGACTTAAAAAATTTCAATGCGAAAATCCTAACTGCGAAAGAAATTATTTTACTGAGACAATAGATGATTTAGCCAAAAAAGGCTCCAGAAGAACTAATAGATTAGATGAATTATTAACAAGATTAGCATTAATAAATAGCGCAGAGGAAGGCGCTAGGATCTGTAAAAAACAAATGATTGATATTAGTGGTGATACCCTACTAAGACTTAGTAAAAAATGGGATTTAAAGATCGATAAAGAAAAAATAATTGCAGTTGGAGTAGATGATTTTGCTCTAAAAAAAAACATAGATATGGAACAATTATTATAAATTTAGAAAATAATAAAGTTATAAATATAATAGGTAGTCGTGAAACCGACGAAGTTCAGCAGGCATTAGATAAATATCCAAATTTAAAAATAGTCTCAAGAGATCGTGGAAAACAATACCAAAATTTATCTGAAAAATATATCCACATAGCTGATAGATTTCATTTAATAAAAAATTTATCTGAGAGAATTATGAAGGAAATAAAAGTGATTTTTCCTAAAAGAATATTTATTGAGACTGAAAAAAAAGAAATTAAAATTAGCAAATCACGAAAGAAAAAAATAAATAAAACACAAGCTCAAATAAATAAAATTAAACTGATAAAATTAACTAAAGAAACATATGCACGAATTGGAAGCTTTAGAGGAACAGCAAAAGAATTAAATCTTAATAGAAAAACAGTAAAGAAATATATTTCAATAACTAATATAGAAGAAGAAAGTAAATTTACACGCTGTAACTATAGTGTATTAGATTCTTATTATAATGAAATATTTGATTTGTATGATAAGGGTAAAAAAATCACTAAAATAAAAGAATATTTAAACGCCAAATATAAAGACTTAAAGATAAAGTATACAACATTATCTTCCTTCATTAGGAAGTATAGAAAAGGAACTAATAAAACAGGAACTGATAAAATAGCATTTAAAAAAATATATTTAAACCGTGGGAAACTAATAAAACATGTACTTAACTGGAAAGTTAAACTTAATTCGGATGAAAAAATATATATAGAAAAAATAATGAAAAAGCACTTTATTTTAACTGAATTAAAGAATTTTTATGAATTATTCAGAACCACTTTAACAGAAATTAAAAGTTCAAAACTAATAAATATTTTGGATACAAATTATAAAAATAAAACAATAAATAGTTTTATTAAAAATTTAAAAACTGATTATGACGCAGTAGTAAATAGTGCTAAGTACATTTATAATAATGGAAGAACAGAAGGTAATGTTGGAAAACTAAAAAAAATAAAACATGATATGTATGGAAGAGGCGGAATAGAACTTTTAAAGAAAAAAGTAATTTTTCAGTCATTTTTTTGATGCAATTCGCCAAATTTGAGGGAGAGCCGCCAAATACACCAGCTTTAGTTAATGAAGGAATGGCTGCTATTTGTCCTAATAAAAATATTAGTAATGATGAGTTAAAACTTGTTGTTGATATATTTAAATCTTTTGGAAAAGCTGAAGTTTTAAAAGAAAGTTTAATTGATAGTGTCATTGCTGTAAGTGGTTCATCGCCTGCTTATGTATTTAAATTTATTGAAGCAATGGCTGATGGAGCTGTTCTTGGTGGAATGTCACGCGATAAAGCATATAAATTTGCTGCTCAAGCTGTATTAGGTAGCGCAAAAATGGTTTTAGAAACCGGTATGCATCCAGCTGAATTAAAAGATATGGTTTGTTCTCCTGGTGGAACAACAATTGAAGCAATTGCATCACTTGAAAAAAATAGTTTTTCTGGAACTGTTATTGAAGCAATGGAAAAATGTATGGATAAATCTAGGAGTATGTGATGGAAATAATTGATTTGATGTATTTAATTAAAAATGGAATGATGGTATATCCTGGAACAAAAGAATTAGTTATAAGTCAATCAAATACTATTGAAAAAGATGGATTTAAAGAGAAAGTTATTGAGTTTTGTTCACATACTGGTACACATATTCAGGCGCCATCTCATATGAATATTAATGAACAAGATAGGATTGGTCAATATGAGCAAGATATTGAAAAAGTGGATTTCATAATTTTTAAAACTGGTTATGAGAAATATTGGGGTCAAGATAAGTATTTTCATAATTATCCTGTTTTAGAGATGAAAGTTGTAAAATATTTAATGAAATTTAAGTTAAAAGGATTGGGATTTGATGCAATATCAATTGATCCAATTGACAGTCAGTTTGAAAATCACAATATCTTATTTAATCACAATATGATTATTATTGAGAATTTGTGTAATTTAGATAAAATAAGCAAAAAAATTTTTCAATTATATGTATTGCCATTAAAAATTAAAGATGCTGATGGTTCGCCTGTTAGAGCAATTACAATATTATAAAAAATGCTCTTAAATTAAGAGCATTTTAAATATTAATTTTCACTATTTTGTTTACCCATTTGATCCATAAATTGACCAGCCATTTGTAGCATTTGATCAATATATGCATTGACTTTTGTTATGCATTCTTCTGGGTTTTCATTAACTGTAACTCTTAATACATTTTTACCTATTTCTAGTTTTTTAAAGTCATCGCTAAGTACTTCAGTTAATATTTTTTTGACTTCAGTTTTTGTGCTGTCTTCTTTAAGTTTATCTGCAAAATGATCTTGCACAGATATTAAAATCCTGTTTTCATTATCTGGTTTGATATACTTAATAAACATTTCTTTATTATACATAATTATCACCTCACTATCATTTTACAAAAAAATATTTTAATGTCAATAAAAAAATGATAAAATTTGAATATAGGATATAAAGGAGTTGTTATGAAAAATATATTGTACATAGAACCTTCAAAAATGTTTCAGTTAATAATGCAAGATTTATTATTTAAATATGGTTGTAATGTTATTCAAGCAGCGTCTTTTGAAGAGGCTTTTGAAATAATAAATAATCAGGATATTGATTATATTTTTACAGCTACTATTTTAAAAGATATGGATTTGGAGAAATTTGTTGGGAAACTAGAAGAAGATAATTTAAATAATTATCCAATAGTTTTAATATCTTCAATTGAAGAAATTAAATCTATTAAGAATTTTTTTAAATTAGGAATTACTGATTTTATTTTAAAGAAGGATTTAGAAAAGAGTGATACAATTATTACTCTATTAAAAATTTTAGACTTAAGAAATGATTAATTGAGAAAAAAGTTATTAATGTCTATCATATGGAGAATAGACGGTAATTATAGAAAAACACTTGAAATGAGAATTAATAAGGTCGATACAGTAATCTTATTAGAGATTTCTGGTATTTACTGACTCAAAGCAAATTGAGAAATTTTTAGAAAGTTTGGTGTAATATGAAATTATTAAAGAGATTTATTGTAATTTTTTTTGTCTTATTAGTGTTTATTAGTATAAATTTT
>JAYEHA010000133.1:0-3880 GCA_034659335.1 Bacillota bacterium | reverse complement strand
AAATTTAAAAGGAACTTTTAATTGTTGTAAGATATTTGGGAAACATATGATAAAGCAAAAATCAGGAAAAATTGTAAATATTGCTTCTATTGTTGGTATAATGGGAAATGCTGGTCAATCAAATTATGCTGCTTCTAAAGCGGGTGTAATTGGTTTAACAAAATCATTAGCTAAAGAGTTTGCTAAAAGAGGTATTAATGTTAACGCAGTTGCACCAGGGTTTATTGAAAGTGAAATGACTGATAAATTAACTGAAGAAGTAATTAATAAGTATAAGGAAAGTATTCCGTTAGGAAGTTTAGGGAAAGTAGAAGATGTTGCAAAAGTTGTTAGTTTCTTATGTTCAAGTAATGCAGATTATATTACTGGACAAGTAATAAATGTAGATGGTGGGTTATTAATTTAGTTTGTAAATTTTTAAAAAATAAATTATAGGTATATTAAAAAGGATGGTAAAAAAATGTTTGATAAAGTTAAAAAATTAATTGTTGATGAATTGGCGTTAGACGAGGATGTAGTGATTACTGCAACAACTTCACTTATGAATGATTTAGAAGCAGATTCTTTGGATGCTGTAGAAATTATTATGGCTATTGAAGATGAATTCGATATTGAAGTTCCTGATGAAGATGCTGAAAATTTTAAAAATATTGGTGACATTGTTAAATATGTTGAAACTCATAAGTAAAAAAATTTAAGAGGAGTTTCTCCTCTTTTTTTGTAGGAGGTAAATTATGGAAAGAAGAGTAGTAGTTACTGGTATGGGTATTATTTCGCCAATAGGAAATACTTTAGATGAATTTTGGAATTCACTTAAAGAAGGTAAGTCTGGAATTTCAAAAATTGAAAATTTTGATGCATCTGATTATACAACGCAAATTGCAGGTGAAGTTAAGGGATTTGATTATTCTAATTATCTTGATAAAAAAGAAATAAAAAGAATGGATAGATTTACGCAATTTGCTGTTGTTGCTGCAGGAAATGCGTTAGAAGATTCTCAATTAGATGTTGATAGTATAGATATGAATAGATTTGGAACAATTCTTGGTTCGGGAATTGGTGGAATAGAAACATTAGAGGCGCAACATAAAAGATTACTTGAAAAAGGTCCTAGAAAAGTAAGCCCGTTTTTAATTCCTATGATGATTACAAATATGGTATCTGGACAAGTTTCAATGAAATTTGGTGCTAAAGGTCCAAATACAACAGTTGTGACTGCATGTGCTTCTGCGACAAATGCTATTGGTGATGCATATAATGTTATCAAAAGAGGAGATGCAGATTTTATGTTTTCAGGTGGTGCTGAAGCAGCTATAACTCCAATTGGAGTATCTGGATTCTGTTCAATGAAAGCTCTTAGTACAAGAAATGATGATCCTACTCGTGCTAGCAGACCATTTGATAAAAATAGAGATGGGTTTGTTATGGCAGAAGGAGCTGGAATTTTAGTGTTAGAAGAATATGAACATGCTAAAAAGAGAAATGCAACTATTTATGGAGAAATAGTAGGGTTTGGATATTCAGCAGATGCTCATCATATTACTGCTCCTGCACCAAAAGGTGAAGGTGGAACGAGAAGTATGAAAATGGCAGTTGAAAATGCGTCATTGCAGATAACGGATATTGATTATGTTAATGCGCATGGAACATCAACTCCGTTAAACGATAAATTTGAAACTATGGCAATAAAAAATTTATTTAAAGAGCATTCATATAATTTAGTAATTAATTCAACAAAATCTATGACAGGACATTTATTGGGAGCATCAGGTGGAGTTGAAGCTATTGCAACTCTTTTAGAGATGAAAAATAATTATGTTCATAAAACACTTAATTATGAAACCCAAGATGAAGGCATAGATCTTGATTATTTACCAAATGGTAAAGAAATGGTTATTAATTATGCGCTTTCAAATTCATTAGGATTTGGTGGGCATAATGCAACTTTAGCTTTTAAGAAATACGAATAAGAAAAATAAATAAATAAGAAAATTTAAGAAAAATCATTATTACATATATTTTGTAGTAATGATTTTTAAGTTTTTATTAGGGAAAAAATTAGAATAGTGATATGATTAAGAAAACATTTGCTTGGAAAATAGTACTTGACATAGAGAGGAGAATAAATGAAAAAAATAATTTATATAATCTCTTTTATTATGATAATTTTGATTCTCTTTTTAAGTGCGGAAGAAACCAATAAAATTGGTGCTAGCACTATTATTGACTATAGTGAAGAACAAACTAAATTTATTGAAGATAATAAAGATAAAGTTTTTAGCGTTGCAATTGAAGGAACTGAAAATATTACTACTTTTAAGAGTGAAGATTGTTATGGACTTAATTATCATTTGCTTGATTTGCTGAAAGAGGAATTAGGTTTTTCTTTTGAAGTAATACCTCAACCTGATATACCAACATTCCTTAAATCAATTGAATTGCAATTATATGATATTTATTTAGGACCAAATAAATCTGAAGAACGAGAAAAAACAGTTTCGTTTATGCCAATAATGTTTTCTGAACCTTATCATGTCTATGTAAATTTAGAGCATCAACGTGTTTCTAATTTGCTTGAAATTGGTGAACATAGAATTGGAGTTGTTGAAAATGATTATATTATTCCAATTATTTTAAAAAAATATAATATTAAGAGATCAAATTTAAATTTTTATAAAACAAGAGATAACTTGATTAAAGCTATTGAAAATTCTGAAGTAGATATTGTTATATCAGCAATTGATATTAGCGATAAACTTGAGAATGCAAAAGAATCTTTTGAATTAGGAGCGGAAAAAACAGCACTTTCACGTATTAGTGTTAATAAGAAAAATCCAATATTATCTGAAGTAATAAATGTTGCGGTTAAGAGAATTATTAATAATACTAATCTTAATAAAATAAAAGATGAAGTTACGAAAGAATATATTATTATTGAATTTTTGAATAATCTTAATAATCAAGAGAAAGAATATCTTAATAAAATTGATGTTATTAATATACCTTTTGTAAGCGATATTAATGTACTTAAAAATATTTTAGATGATTTTTCTAAAACTATAAAAATCCCCATAAAAATTCAAAACAAATCATTTGAATCAAATAATTATTTGTATTCAGATAAAGTAGTTACTCAACAATTAATTGCTCTTTCGACTGATGGAAATATAAATATATCAAATATTCATGGACTTGAATCTTATAAATTAGGTACTTATAAAGAATCATCAATTCATAAACTTAGAATAGAAAATAAGTTTTTTAATAAAATAAAGATATATTCAGATTTTGAAAAAATGATGGAAGCATTATTAGAAGGTGATATTGATTTATTAATTATGGATGATTATGATTATGCGAAATATCTCAGTACACAAAATGATGATTCACTATATATTGTTGGTAAAGACTTATATGAAATAGGAATAAAAATTCCTTTTAATAATTCAGATGTTATGATGGTAAATATTTTTAATAAATATTTAAGGTGCTATGGAAATTTAGAAGAAATTGCATTATCTGAAAAAAGAGAAAATTTAAAAATTCATCAAGCAAAGAAAGATTTAAAAATTATATTTTATACAACATTTATAGTAATATCTATCATTATATTATTTACTTTAATTTTTTATTATATTAAAAAGCTTAAATTAAATTTATTTAATGAGAAAGCATATCGAAAAAAACTTATTTATGATGATGCTACAGGACTTTTTAATGTTAAAGGAATATCTGAACAAATTAAGAAATATTGTGATAAAGAAGTTTCATATACTATTATTGCTTATGATTTTCATTTTATGAAAAAAAGTGAGGATATTTATGATGGAATTATTGCCAAAGAAATATACAGTTATTTAAGTAAAAAATTTAAAGAAAA
>JAYEHA010000132.1:0-3897 GCA_034659335.1 Bacillota bacterium | reverse complement strand
GTATTTCATTTCAAACTTTAGATATTAATAATAAATATCAAGGATTTATTAATTCATCAGAAAATGGTTTGTTAAATGGTAATATATTTGATCCTAATGCTAAAATTGCAATTGGCACTGATATTATTACTACTGGTCAAGGTATTTATCCTGAAGGAATACTTATTGGCAAAATTGTTGAAATAAATGATAATGAAGATGAATTTTTAAAAGAAATTTTAGTGAAGCCGTATATTGATTTTAGAAATATAAATAAAGTAACTGTTATTACGATAGATTCTGAAAAAAGTGAGTGGATTTATGAAAATTAAAAATGTTCTAATTCTTAATTTATTAATTTTTTTTCTTCAAAGTACTATTATGCAATATTTTAGAATTGTTACGATTATTCCAAATTTGAATTTAATAATTATAGTAATTCTTGTAATTTATTTTGATTTAACTACTACAATGATTTATGCGGTTGTTGCTGGACTTCTTCAAGATTTGTTTCTTAGTCCATATATTGGAATTAATATATTTATTTATTTAATAACGTCATTAACAATTATAAATTTTGAAAGTGTATTTAATAAAGTAAGTATAATTTCACCGATTTTTTTAATAACAATTGCCACTTCTTTATATAATTTATTATTTTTTATATTTATAAAAATTATGAATTTAGATTATGGAATTTATAGATTGTTTGATATTGCTATTGTTGAAATTATTCTTAATATGATATGGATAATGATTATTTATAAATTTGTTCAAAAGAAAATAGTTGAAAGGTGATATAATGTCTTCTAAGTTAAAAAAACGAGAAATTTTTATTTTGATATTTTTCTTAGTAATATTTTCAATTTTTATTTTAAGACTTTATAATCTTACTGTTATTAAAGGAAATTATTATAATAAAATATCTTTAAATAATAGAATAACTAAAATTGAAACATTTGCTACTAGAGGTGAGATAAGAGATACAAATGGTAAATTGCTAGCAGGAAATGAAATTGGTTTTAATGTGAAATTTCTTGAGAAAGGAATTCAAAATTTAGATGTTTCTGATGTAGCTATAAAAATTTTTACGATTTTAGATTCTTATAATGAAACTCATATTGAGTTTCCAATAAGAGTTGGTGGTAACAAATATGAATATATATATGATGTTGAAAGAAATAAATGGCTTATTGCTAATGGTTTTGAGATTACGGATTCAGCTATAAAAGTATTTAATTCAATGAGGAAAGATTATTTGATTTCAGATGAACTTACTAATTCAGAAGCGCAAAATTTACTTTATTTACAAGGTATTTATTTGCCAATAAATACTTTGAAAATGGATTTTTCTTATAATTTAAAAAAAGAAAAGTTTCTTGATGATTTTAAAATTGAACACAATATAAATGCAGAAGAAGCTTTTGATATAATTAAAAACAAATCGTATTATCATATTGATAAGAAATATTCAGATGAAGACGTATATAAAATTCTTACGCTTAAATATGCTATTAGCAGTAAAGGATATCAAAAGTATGACCCAGTAATTATTGCTGAAAATATAACGGATAAAACTGCATCCAAGATAACTGAACTGAATATGGATTTATTAGGGATATCAGTTGAGATAAAACCAATTAGGTATTATCCATATGGTGATATTGGCTCTCATATACTTGGGTATATGGGTCATATTGCAATGCAAAGTGAAATAGATAAATATATAAAAGAGAAAAACTACAATGAAAATCAGTTAATTGGTAAAACAGGAATAGAAGGTACGTATGAATTAAAATTAACTGGAGAAAATGGTTATAAATATATTGAAGTAAATGCGCTTGGCCATTATATTAAAGATGTTGAAGATCAATATGATGAACTTAAAAATAAAAATACAATATCAGGTGATAATCTTCAATTGACAATTGATATAGAGTTGCAAAAGAAATTGGAAAATTATTTAAGAAGAGCTTTTGATGGAATTTCTAATGGAACAGAATTTGTTTCTAAATGGGGGAATTATTCTTATAAAGATAAATTTGATGGCGCTCTATTAGGCGCTGGAGTTGTTGTTGATGTTAAAAATGGAAATGTTCTTGCATTAGCAAGTGTGCCAACTTTTGATTTAAATCTTTTTGCAACAGGAATTTCTAGTGAAGATTGGGAAGGATTAAATCCAGTTAATAAAAATAATCCTTTAGCCCCTAGACCTCTTTATAATAATGCGACAATGACTGCTGTTCAACCTGGATCTGTTTATAAAATGATAACTGGGTATGCTGCATTAATGAAAGGTTTAGATCCATCAAAAAAACTTTATTCGGATGGATTTATTGAAATTGGTAATAATTCATATGGTTGTTGGTTATGGAATTCATATCATGGAAAGCATGGATTAACTGATTTATATAAAGCTTTAGAAGTTTCATGTAATTATTATTTTTTTAATATTGGTAATGGTTACGATTATTATAGAGATAAAAACTTAAATTACAGTATGGATTCTAAAGAATTGATAGAAATTTCAAAGGAATTCGGTCTCAATACTGGAAGTGGAATTGAAATTCCTGAGGTAATTGCAGGTGTTCCTAATCCAGATAAAAAGAAAAATTTAATTAAGTATTATTTAAGGAAAAAACTTAATTTAGTATTAAGTAAATATTTTAATGAAAGTATAACTTCTGATCCTGATAAAACGAATGAAATTATTGATGAAATTATTTCATGGTCAGATGAAAATCCTTCTAGAGGGACAATTATTAAGAGATTAGATGATTTAGGTGCAGAAGGTGATTTTTATAAGATCTCGCCTCTTGCTGATATTATTAAATATGATTATTTTAATTTAATGCAATGGTATGAGGGAGATACATTAAATCTTTCTATAGGTCAGGGCTCTCATCAATATACTCCCATTCAAATAGCAAAATATATTACTGCAATTGCAAATGGTGGAGAATTATTAGATTTGACATTAATTAAAGATAGTGATAAAAATATAGTGAATAAACTTAATAGTGATTATATTAAAGAATTACAAAAGGGAATGTATCAAGTTGCTAATTATAAAGGTGGATCAGCATATTCTACTTTTAAAGATTTTCCTATTAAAGTTGCTGGAAAGACAGGTACTGCAGAGAAAGAAGGGAATATTCCGCCATTAGATGAAGTTAGATATTTAATAGATAATCTATCTAAAATTGATGAACTTCTTACTATTGAAGATGTTGAAACTGAAACCGTTAATATTTTACGTGAAAGAAATGAAAAATTAGCCGATTTGGAAAAAGAAAAAAATAGTTTAAAAGATGATTATGAATTAAATCGAGATAAAATTGATGAAATAACACTTGAAATACGTAGATTAATACAAACTGGCTATTTAAACAAAGGTTATGCAATGCGAAAGGCAATAAAAAATTTATCAGATAAAGAGCTTACTGATGAATTGATTAATAAATATAGGAAAAATTATTCGGATTATGCATGGTTTGTTTCGTATGCACCATTTGATGATCCTGAAATAGCTGTTGTAATATTAATTCCACAAGGGGGACATGGTTCTTATGCTTCGCCTGTAGCAAGAGAGATAATTGGTGATTATTTTAATATTGAACCTAAAATAGAAAATTAGATTTTTCTATCAGAGGAGAGTGCAAATGTGAAAAGTGTTGTAAATTTTAAAGGTGTAAGTGAAGGCTTGATTTTACAAATTAATGAGGAATCTAGTTTTGAATTAATAAAAAATGAATTAATAGAAAAAGCTAAAATGCATACTTCTTTGGTTGAAAATGCGAATTTAGTTGGAATAATAGGGAAAAAATTATCTTATAATGAAAAAGCAATTTTAGAAGATATTTTAGTTAAAATATTTAAAATAAATGTTTTAAGTTTGGAAATTTACTCATATAGTGA
>JAYEHA010000131.1:0-3936 GCA_034659335.1 Bacillota bacterium | reverse complement strand
AATATATTTAAAGAAATTTAAAAATAAAGTTGATGGGAATAAGAAAATTATTCTTAAATCTGAATTTATTAAAACAATTAATTTAATTGAAGTGAATTTTCCGAATTCTAAAAGAGATATTATGATTATTTATCTTTTATTTAATACACAATTGAAATTAAATGAAATTTTATCTTTAAAGAAATTAGATTTTAAAGATAATTTTCAATTTGTTAAAGTTAATAATAAAATAATTTCTCTTGATAAAGATGTAGTAAAATATTTAACTAATTACAAAATAGATAATGAAAGTTATTTGTTTACAAATAACAACGGTAATGTTTTATCAAGGCAGTCAGTATGGAAATTTATTAAAAAGTATAATTGCAAATTATCATTAAATTTATCAATCGATATTTTAAATAGATCTTATAAGATAAATAAAATGTTAGAAAGTTTTAATAAGGAGGAGTTATGATTAATAGAGTAATAATATTTGTATTAGATAGTGTGGGAGTTGGAGCTTTACCAGATTCTGAAAAATTTGGAGATATAGGAGTTAATACATTAGGTCACATTGCAGATAATGCAGAAGATTTTAAAATTGATAATTTAAAAAAACTTGGTGTTGGAAATATCCCTATGTTAGATTCAATAGAGAAGTGTGATAATCCTACGGCAGCATATGGACGATTAGCTGAATTTTCAAATGGTAAAGATACAACTACTGGACATTGGGAAATCGCAGGGCTTCATAATACAGAACCGTTTCAGACATATCCAAATGGATTTCCAGATTATATTATTGAGGAATTTGAAAGAAGAACTAATAGAAAAGTTATGTGCAATAGACCTGCTTCTGGTACAGCTATATTAGAAGAGCTTGGTGAAAAGCATATGGAAACTGGAGATTTAATAGTATATACATCAGCAGATAGTGTTTTTCAAGTTGCAGCACATGAAGATATTGTTTCGGTAAAAGAATTATATGAAATTTGTGAAATTGCTAGAGAAATGTTAATGGGTGATGATCAAGTTGCACGTGTTATTGCAAGACCGTTTGTTGGAAAAGATTCAAAGAGTTTTGTTAGAACATCTAATAGACATGATTATTCAATTAAACCATTTGACAAAACAATACTTGATCTTGCGAAAGAAAAGGGTTTAGATGTTGAAGCAGTAGGTAAAATTGTGGATATATTTGATGGAGAAGGTATAACTAAATCTGTTCATACTGTTAGCAATATGGATGGTGTAGATAAAACTATTGAATATTTAAAAAGAGATACAAAAGGTATAATATTTACTAATTTAGTGGATTTTGACGCTAAATTTGGACATAGAAGAAATGTAGTGGGTTATCAAAAAAGTATAGAAGAATTTGATTTAAGATTACCTGAACTATTAGATAGTTTAAAAGATGATGATATAATTATATTTACAGCAGATCACGGTAACGATCCAACTTATACAGGAACTGATCATACTAGAGAGTATATTCCTGCTCTTATATATGGAAAGCAGGTTAAAGCTGGTGTAAATATAGGTACTAGAAATAGTTTTTCTGACATTGCAATGACTATTGCTGATATATTAGAAATTGATGGATTGAAAAATGGCGAAAGCTTTAAAGAATTAATTTTAAAATAGGAGAGATAAATATGAAAGATATGTTGTTAAAGATTGAAGAAGCAAAGAAATTTTTAGAATCAAAATTAATTGAAAAACCAGAAATAGGACTTATTTTAGGATCTGGATTAGGAGTACTTGCTGATGAAATCAAAAATCCGATTTTTGTTAAATATGATGATGTACCACATTTTCTAAAATCTACTGTTGAGGGTCATGCAGGACGTTTTGTAATTGGTGAATTAAACGGAAGACAAGTTATTGCTATGCAAGGTAGATTTCATTATTATGAAGGATATTCAATGAAAGAAATCACTTTTCCTGTAAGACTTATGAAAGTAATTGGAGTTGAAAAACTTATATTAACAAATGCAGCAGGTGGAGTAAATAAAAATTATAAACCAGGGGATTTAATGGTTATAAATGACCATATTAATTTTACTGGTACTAATCCACTAATGGGTCCAAATTATGATGAATTAGGTGCAAGATTCCCTGATGCTTCAAATATTTATAGTAAAGAAATTAGAAAAAAAATAAAAGATATTGCAAAAGATCTAAATATTGAATTGCAAGAGGGTGTATATATGTTCCTTACAGGCCCAGTATATGAAACACCTGCTGAAGTAAGAATGGCAAGAGTTTTAGGTGCTGATGCTGTTGGAATGTCTACTGCTCCAGAAGCTATAGTTGCTGCACATGCAGGAATGGAAGTTGCTGGTATTTCATGTATTACAAATATGGCTTCAGGAATTTTAGATCAGCCTTTAAATCATGAAGAGGTAGTAGAAACTGCAGCGAAAGTAAGAAGTGAATTTGTTACATTGGTTAATAGTATAATAAAAATAATGTAGGTGATAAAATGAGGATGTATGATTTAATAGTAAAGAAAAGAAATGGTTATGAACTAACTACTGAAGAAATCAATTTTTTTATAAAGAATTATACTTCAGATAAAATTGAAGATTACCAAGCATCAGCGTTACTTATGGCAATATTTTTTAAGAAAATGAATATGAGAGAAACTATTGATTTAACAACTGCTATGATGAATTCTGGAGATGTCATTGACTTATCAAATATCGAAGGGATTAAAGTAGATAAACATTCAACTGGTGGGGTAGGAGATACAACTACACTTGTTTTAGCTCCATTGATTGCTGCTTGTGGTGTTCCTGTAGCTAAAATGTCAGGTCGAGGTTTAGGTCATACTGGCGGAACTTTAGATAAATTAGAAGCAATTAAAGATTTTAAAATTGGTTTAACAATTGAACAATTTGTAAATAATGTAAATAGTAATAAAATTGCAGTGGTTGGACAAACTAAAAATATTGCTCCTGCTGATAAAAAATTGTATGCATTAAGAGATGTAACTGGTACAGTAGATAATATTAGTCTTATAGCTTCAAGCATAATGAGTAAGAAACTTGCTGCTGGTGCAAATGCAATTGTTTTAGATGTAAAAGTTGGTTCAGGTGCATTTATACATGATTTTGAAGGTGCGATTGAATTAAGTAAAACAATGGTGGAGATTGGAACTCAGATGGGAAGAAATACTATTGCCCTTATTACTGATATGGATCAACCACTTGGAAATGCTATCGGAAATTCATTAGAAGTTATTGAAGCAGTTGATACGTTAAAAGGTAATGGACCTAAAGATTTAACTGAATTATGTTTAAATTTAGGTGGCAAAATGTTATTATTAGCTAAACGTGTTACTACATTTGAAGAAGGTGAAAAACTTCTTAAAGAAAAAATTGAAAATGGCGAAGCTTTTGAAAAATTTAAAGAATTCATTAAAATTCAAGGTGGAGATATATCAGTTGTGGAAAATTTAGATTTATTGCCAAAATCAGATATAGTTTATGAAGTAAAATCTTTAATTGATGGATATGTTGAAAAAATGGTTGCTGATGAAATTGGAATTTGTGCTATGATGTTAGGTGCTGGACGTGAAACAAAAGATAGTGATATTGATTTATCTGCAGGTATAATAATTAAAAAGAAAATTGGTGATAAAGTAGAAGTAGGTGAAACTCTTGCGATATTTTATACTAATAAAAGTAAAGAAGTTATAAAAACTACAGAAGAAAGATTTCTTAATAATATTACTATTTCAAAAAAAATAACTGAGAAAAAGAAACTAATAAGAGCGATAATAACAAAAGATGAAGTAATTGAATTGTAAATGAAAGCAAAAACTATTAAAATAAATAATACTATTTTAATAGTTTTTTTATTTAAACATACAAATATAAATTTTAATTCATTTTATTGTAAACTTAAATTATTTATGTTACAATAAAAAAGTAGAATTTTTGTTAA
>JAYEHA010000130.1:0-3947 GCA_034659335.1 Bacillota bacterium | reverse complement strand
AATTGAATAACATATCTATCCAACCTACTATTGACAAAATAAATAACCCCTGAAATATTATTACTAACGAAAGTATTACACCTTTTAAAACTTTATTTATATTTCTTATATCTAAAAAATAAAATAAAATTGCTATACCCTGAAATGCAAATATATGAACCATCATTAATATTACATTTAATGAAATACTATTAAAATTTACAACATCCATAGAACCCACTATATATGATAATAACAAGATAAATGTTATCCCATACATAAAATGCATAGGTAACCTAAAATTTGAAAATTTATCAATTACTATTACTTTATAATTCATTTTTACTAATAAATATCTAGTAAAAAAATACATAACAATTGCATTCATAGAACTTAATAGCACCATTATAAAAGGAACAATAAGAACAATTTGATTCATTATATCAGTCACAGTAAAATCACTACCTGCCAAAACATTATTAGTTGTTAAAGCATTTTCAGAATTTCTTAAACTTTCAATAAATAAATCCGTTATACTTACCCCTTCTATCGCATTAAATATATAAATAATAATTGTAAAACTTATCAATATTGATAACGATAAAAAAATTTGAGTTACTATAGCACTTATTTTTTCCCCATATGAATAAAGAAGTACAATTAAATTTAAAACAGCAAATATCACAATAAACATCATATTTAGAAAACCAAAAATAAAATATATAATAATAGCCGAAAGTAAAATAGCTAAAATTACTTCTTTAAAACTTCCCTTTTTACTTAAAATCATTAACACAGCAGGTATTATAACAATTACTATGCTCAACATCGGAATATATCCACTTATAAATACGCACATTACTATACTTAAAACTGACAACAATATATTTTTTATATTCAAATTTCTCACTCCAATTAATCTTTATAACTAATATTAACATATTTTCATATCTATTGCTACTACTCGTTATTATTCTATGTATTATATCTAAAAATTTACCTAAACAATAAAAAAAAGAAGTGATTTCTCACTTCAAATTATTCGCTAACATATGGCAATAAAGCAATTTTTCTCGCTTGCTTAATCGCTCTTGCAATTTCTCTTTGATGTTTAGCACAATTACCAGTAGCTCTACGTGGTAAAATCTTTCCACGATCAGTAATATATCTTCTTAAATTTCTAACATCTTTATAATCAATTGTTGCATCATCACCTTTACAAAGAAAACATTTTTTTGGTCTTCCTCTTCCTGCGTTATAACCCATATCTATCTCTCCTTATACTTAAAATGGAATATCATCATCATCATCTACAGAACTAAAATCATCTGGACTAATATCTTCTCCAAACCCTTTATTTGTATTCGATGAATCTGTTTTTTTATCTCCCCATTCTAAAAATTCAACTTTAAATGCATTAACATCTGTAAAATACCTAACATTCCCAGCTTCGTCTCGTGAACTACTCGTTCTTATTGAACCTTGAACCGCTACAAGTCTACCTTTAGCTAAATAATTAGCACAATTTTCAGCTTGTTTGCCCCAAACAACAGTTCTGATAAAATCTGCAGTAGGTTTACTTTGTTGCTCTAATTCTCTTTTTTTATCTTTAGATAACCCTCTATCAACAGCTAAAGTGAAATTAGCTACAGCAGTTCCACTACCTGGTATATATTTTAATTCAGGGTCTCTCGTAAGTCTTCCAATCAAATTTACATTATTCATAAAAAGCCCCCCTTAAATACTACTTATCTACTCTTACAATAAGATCTCTAATAACATCATCATTAAATTTAAATTTTTTCTTTAACATTGGATTAACAGATACTTCAGCTTCATAACTAATTACAGTATAGAAACCTTCAGTATTTTTTTTGATTTCGTAAGCTAATCTTCTTTTACCCATCTCTTCAACTTCTGTTACTGATCCGTCATTTTCGATAACGTTTTTAGCTTCTTCTAAAATTGCAGCTCTTCTTTCATCATCAATTGTAGGTTTTACAATATAAATTATTTCATATTTTCTCATTTTACACCCCCTATGGTCTAATAGGCTCATTTCTGAGCAGAGAGTAGCACGTTGCTACATTCACACTGAAATAGTATATCAACAATTAATAGAAATTACAAGTAATAATTCTATTTTATTTCATTTCTAATTACGTCACCTAATATTTTAATCCCTTCAACGATTTTTTCATTTGTCATATTAGAAAAATTAATTCTCATTGTATTTTTATGTCCGCCATTTGGATAAAATGATTCACCAGGAACATAAGCCACTCCACGTTCAACTGCTTTAACCATCATTTCCTTAGTATCAATATATTCTGGTAATTCAACCCATGTAAATAATCCACCTTTAGGATAAGTATATTTTACATCTTTAGGAAAATGAGTTTTAATTCCTTCCATCATTAAATCTCTTCTCTTTCTATAAACTTTTTTTAATGTTTCAATATGATTGTCAAAATCATAAAGTTCTAAAAACTTAGCAATAACTCTTTGATCAAACGAACTTGTGTGTAAATCTTCACCTTGCTTTAATAATATATACTTACTTACTATATTAACATCTGCCAAAACCCACCCGATTCTTAAGCCAGGAGAAAAAGTTTTAGAAAAAGTACCTAAATATATTACCCTTCCCTCAGTATCAAGAGATTTAATAGATTCTATACTTTCACCATCAAATCTTAATTCACCATATGGATCATCTTCAATTATTGGTAAATCATACTTATTCGCAATTGATAATAATTCTTTTCTTCTATCTAATGACCACGTTTTACCAGTTGGATTTTGAAAATCAGGAATAACATAAATCATTTTTACACTATCATTTTCTTTAATAACTCTTTCTAAATCTTCTATAATCATACCATCATCATCAGTTTCAACTTCAGCAAATTTACAACCACTTGCTTTAAAAGCATTTATTGCTCCTAAGTAACTTGGACTTTCAACAAGAACAACATCATCTGGATTTAAAAATACTTTACCAGAAAAGCTAAGTCCTTGTTGCGATCCACTTGTGATTAAAATGTTTTCCTTAGAAATATCTTTAATTCCTTTACCTTTAAGTCTCTCTACTATAGCTTCTCTTAAAGGATTAAAACCATCAGTAGTGCTATACTGAAGTGCTTTTTCACCATCCTGAGATAATATCAAATCAGTAACCCTTCTCATTTCACCAACCGGAAAAAGTTCTGGTGCAGGAAGACCACCAGCAAACGAAATAAGATTTGGTCTTTCAGTAAGTTTAAGTATTTCTCTTATTGCTGATGCTTTTACATTATCCATTCTTTTAGCAAACTCCATTTTATTTCCCCCTCATATAAAACAATTATTCTTTCTCAATATCAACTTTTTTCAATCTTATTCCATTTCTAAATATTTTTCTTGTTCGTCTTTCAAGCTTTCTTCTTGATAACCACAACTCTTTATCACACCCTAAACACTTTATCCTAAAATCCGCCCCCATTCTTACTATTTCAAAATCTTTTGAACCACACGGATGTGGTTTTTTTAATGTCACCTTATCGCCAACTTCAAAAACTAATGGCATATTACCACCCCTACCCAATCGTTATTGTGTTTTTAACATTTATTGTATTATCAACAATTGTATACATATTTGTAACAGAACCAACTTGTAAATCTTTAAGATCTATTTTAAGAAAATCTAAACATGTTCCACATGATAAAATTTCAACACCTTTTTCTTCTAATTTCTTAATATCGTCAATACACTTAGATCCTTTTGTAGTTAGTTTAACAGCTGAATTCACAAACATAATATACTTTGGTAACTCTTCCATTTCAGTTAAAGTATATATATATCCAGTCATTAAAACTTTTCCTAATTCATCATTACCCAATCCCATTTCATCACTAGTAAATAAAATACTTTGATCTTTTAAAGCAAAATTAGAAGTAACCTCTTTTACTATATTACCTTTCTCATT
>JAYEHA010000129.1:0-3961 GCA_034659335.1 Bacillota bacterium | reverse complement strand
ATCCTCTTTAATTTCAATTCACAAGCTCATTATAACGCAAAATTTTATTAACTTCATCTTATACTATTTCTTTTCTAGTATAATTGTTTATTATTATATTTTTTGCTATACTTATAATAGTTATTTCATAATATTTTAAAGGAGATTCTCATGAATAAAAAAATACTACATAATATTTTACTAGTTACCATCGCTTTATCAATTCCATTAATAATACTTTTATCACCACTTATAAAAAAAGGAATAGTTTTACCTGACTACTACAATCACTTATTTGAAAAAGCAGAAATTTTAGAAATAATTGAAGAGGAAATAGAAGATGATATAGCCATAACAGATTTAAAAATTGGAAGACAAGTCTTAAAAGTAAAAATACTAACAGGAAAATATAAAGGCAATATTTATGAAACCGTAAATCTAATCGAACAATCACACAATGTAATAGGTAAAGTTGGACTTAAAATTATTGTAGGTATAAGAGAAACTGATAATACTCAAAACATATGGGTATATAACTACAATCGTGCACCTTATCTTTATATAATGGGTACAATATTTATATTCCTTTTAATATTATTTGGTGGTAAACAAGGTTTTAACTCAATGATTGCTTTATTATTTACTTCTACAATATTCATATTTATAATGATTCCTCTAATTTTTAAAGGCTATCATCCTATTACACTTTCAATAATTTCAGTAATAATTACGACCATAGTATCTTTTTTACTAATTGGTGGCTTTGAAAAGAAAATGCTAATCGCAATATTAGGAACAACATCAGGAATACTAGTAGCTGGAATCCTTTCTTTTACTTTCAGCAAACTTACACATCTATCTGGTATAAATTTGGAAAAAGGAACTCAACTTGTATATTTGGCGCTAGATTATAATATTCAGGTTAGGGGAATTATGTTTTCATCAATATTAATTGCTTCAATGGGAGCAGTTATGGATGTTTCAATGTCAATTTCATCATCCATGTATGAAATTTATCAAATAGATAATACTATTAGCTCTAAAACATTATTTACAACAGGGATGAATATAGGAAAAGATATTATGGGTACAATGACAAATACTTTAATCTTAGCATTTATGGGCGGTTCTTTAGGTCTTATGCTCGTTATATGGGGTTACAATATGAGTTATAATCAATTAATAAATTTACCATTTGTATCAATAGAAATAATTCAAGGGTTAGCTGGCAGTATAGGAATCGTATTAACGGTACCATTTACAGCACTAATGGCATCTATTATATTATCGAGGAAATAAAAAAAATAATATTCCACTAAGCTCATTGTATCTGTTATTCTAAAAGTATATATTAACTTAATAAACATGCCTCTCAACCAACAAAAAAGCAGCTTAAATAAGCTGCTTTTACTATTCCTACTATTTACTGTGGAACAATTATTTGTTGAGATGGAAAAATTAAATTCGGATTATTAAGCCCATTTAAACTTGATAAATTTTGCCAAGTCATACCATGATTTTTAGCAATTTTCCAAAGAACATCACCGGGCTTAACTACATAACTATTTACAGTTATTGTTTTAGCATCTTTTAATTCAAATAAATTAAGAGATTCTACATTAGAAGTTCTTCCATCTTCACTAGTTGGAACAGTAAGTTCACCATTTCTAACTAAATCAAATACAGTTTCTCTATAAGGATTATTAAAATAAAAATTAGTAATTTTCCAGTTATTATCAACTGTTGGTACTAAGTTACCATTCTTTTCTTCAATAGTATATTTAACAATTAAATCTCTAATTCTACCGGCATCTTGTAATACTTCATATGAATCATAATATTTATCATCCATAGTTACTAAATCTAAACTTAATAATGTACCAAACCTATAGTTATTTAGTGATAACTTATAAACTTTAGTAAGATCAATTGGCGCTCCATTAAATAATACATTCTCAACACGACTACCAGCTTCTTCAGTGATATCTATTTCATAAGTTAATCCTGAGAACATATCATAATTATAACCTCTAATATCTTTATTAAATGATACAGTTATATCACCAGGTTTAGTAGTATTATAATATCCAGCTGACCATTCCATATATTTAAGTAAATTTTCACCAGTAATATTTACTCCAACTAAAGTGTTTGGATATTTATAAATATAAGCTACATCTTTTTTCTTAAATTCACCTTCTAAAAGATTTGAACCAAAATTAAATAATGCAGCTGAACCTACATCAGCATTTGAATAAAACATTTGAACTTCATTAATAAGATCTATAACAGCAGTATCTTGTATTTGTGAAGTTGGCATAGTGGTAATTGAAGATTTCCCAGTAATATAATCTGGTATAGAAATAAAATCTCCTGATATTGTACCAACAACAGTATTTGCATCAGCTACAGACTGATCATGAACAAATTTAAATGTAGTAAGAATTTCTTCATCTGATTCTTGAGTAGCAGTCTCAATATTTTCAACTTCTACTGAAGCTATATCATATTTGTCACCATTTTTTACTACTTTTATTTCAGCTTTAGCTAAAGCCCAACCATATTTGCCTGGCTCAATTAATTTAACTCCATTAACTTCATTAGTATATTTTGAATGAGCATGTCCACCAAAAATAACGCTAAATTCTGGGAACTGATTAGCAACTGCTTCTATTCCTTCATATCCATGTTCTCCATCTGGACCAATATGGTAAGCTCCAACTAATATATCATATTGTCCTTCTAATTCTTCAATAACTTTTGTAGTTTCGTCAATAACATCTTTAAATTCTAATCCCGCAAAATGACTAGGAGCGCTTGCTTCCCAAATCGGAATATTAGGTGGTATCATTCCAACTACAGCTACTCTTACTCCATCAACATCAAATATTTTATAACCATCAACAAATCTTTCTTCTGTTCCTTCATTATAAATATTTGCAGCAATTACACTACCTTCAAAAGCAGCAATATTTCTATCAAGAAACGATTTTTCAAAATTAAATTCATGATTACCTAATGTCCAAATATCATAATTCATTTTATTTAAAGCTTGAATCATTGGATGAATTGGTAAATCATTAAATAACTCGGCACTATTATCTTGAACTGTATCTCCACAGTCAATTAATAAAGCATTTGGATTTGTTTCTCTTTCAATTTTTACTAACGTCTGAATTTTCGCTAATCCAGCATCCTTATCAACAGAATCTGTTGCATAATCATGAGCATAAATACGTCCATGTAAATCGGATGTTTGTAAAATTGTAATAGTAGTAGCTTCCCCGTCAGCAATAGCTACATTAAAGAATGTTGTCAATACCAACATTAATACTATTAACAAACTAATTTTAACATTTCTTTTCTTCATATGCTTCCCTCCTACTTAAACTAACCTAATATTAGTTCCTTTATAAATATTATATTCCTTTAGTTCTTAAGTAGCAATACTAATATAACAATTACAACAATTTAATATAAAATTTATAATTTAACTGCTATAATCGTGATATTTCCCTTAGCAAATTAGTACTTGTATACAAAAAAATAATAAAGCCATTCAATAAATGAATGACTTTTAATATTTTTTTAATTTAATGCTTTAAAGAATGAATATCTGGTAAAATACCTTTAATTGCGATGCAATAAACCATTTTTTTAGGTGTAACCTTACTTAAATTAGGCAAATTAAATTCTGTATCATTTCCTTTTCCGAACTTAGTACCAATCAACATATATAGCTTAGAATAATCACTTACATGAAGTGATTGCCCACTACATTTTAACCATCCATCGGGAATATCATCAAATGGAAACAATTTTATCTCACCAATAATCTGATTCACAGAGTATACCTCCTTACTTTTAGCAGTTTTATATAACCAAAATTAATTTAACATATAAATAAATATGATTTTTTATTTATTCTTAATAATATTATATATATAATTAATAATTATACATGTGCTAAAAGTTACATTTT
>JAYEHA010000128.1:10599-18061 GCA_034659335.1 Bacillota bacterium | reverse complement strand
TAATTTTGATTATCAATTGTAACGCTCATATTATCACGTACTTTAAAACAATCTTTTTTTATACTTTTAATAAAAATATATATAATAATTACACTTATTATAGCAATCAAAGCAATAAAAAAACACGTTAATAATAATTCACTACTAGTAAGTTCTAGATTTGATTCAGTTAAAGTATTATATCCATCATTATATTTATTCATTAAATATCCAACAAATACCGAAACACCATTATTAAGAGTATGGGCAATTATTGAAGAAAATATAGAATCTGTAATATATACTAAATAAGCAAATATTACTCCTAATAACATGGGCCCAATTAAATTTTGAATATTATAATGCATTACTCCAAATAATATTGAACTTATAATTAATGCAAATTTTCTATTAGTATGTTTTTCATATGCATTAAGTATCATACCTCTAAAAAAAATTTCTTCACATATTCCAGCAGAAATTGCCATTAAAAATGAATATTTTAATAATTCATATCCATTCTGAGCACTTGGCATTTCAAAATAAATTACCAAATCAAAATATGATAATATGGTAGTAATAACAATATTTCCAAATCCAATTATTGGTACTAAGAATATGCTAAGCCCAATTATCTTTAATACTACCTTAAATGATATTTTTTTTAATCTAAGAGCTTCAACTAAATCTATTTTTTTATAAAGTCCATATATTATTACAGGTAGTAATATAATTATATATTCAGTAATAATAATTCCAGTGTCAAAATTTTGAGATTGAACATAAGCTCCAAAAGTTAAAAAAACTATTCCCAATAAAAAAAACATTATATTTACATCCAATATCTTATAACTTGTATCTTTTTTCATAAAGTCCTCCAAAATATTTAGTACAAATTTTTACTTCTTTTATAATTAAAAATTTGACCAAATAAATTTCAAATGTTATTATGTAAAGAAATATAAAAAATGTTTATATACTATATATTATAACTTAAATAGGAGGTAAAGAAAATGAAAAAAATTAATTTAGCCATAGTTGGGGCAACTGGAATGGTAGGAAGAACATTTTTAAAGGTTTTAGAGGAAAGAAATTTTCCATATAACAAATTATTCTTATTCGCTTCTAAAAATTCAGCAGGTAAAATTTTAACTTGTAAAGGCGAAGAATATACAGTACTAGAATTAACTGAAGATTCTTTTAAAGAAGATATTGATATTGCTTTATTTTCAGCTGGTGGAGAAATAAGCGCAAAATTTTCCCCTATAGCAGCAAAAAATGGAGTTGTCGTTGTTGATAATTCATCAGCATTTAGGATGGATGATAATGTTCCTTTAGTAGTACCTGAAGTAAATCCAGAAGCAATTTTAAATAGTAAAGGAATTATTGCTAACCCAAATTGTTCTACAATTCAAGCTATGGTTGCACTAAGCCCTATTCATAAAAAATATGGTATTAAAAGAATTGTTTATTCAACTTATCAATCTGTTTCTGGTTCTGGAGTAAAAGGTGTTTCTGACCTAGATGAAGGATTAAAAGGAAATATTCAATTAAAAGCATATCCACATCAAATTGCAAATAATTGTATTCCTCATATAGATGTTTTTGAAGAAAACGGCTATACAAAAGAAGAAATGAAAATGATTAATGAAACAAAAAAAATCTTAAATGATTATTCACTAAAAATTACAGCAACTGCAGTAAGAGTACCTGTATATTATGCGCATAGTGAATCAATAAATATTGAATTAAAAAAACCTTTTGAAATTGAAGATATAATTAAACTTTATCAAAATACTGAAGGATTAATCCTAAGAGATGATATATCAAAAAATATATATCCATTAGCAAGTGAAGCTGAAAACACTGATGAAGTGTATGTAGGACGTGTAAGAAGAGACTTTAGTGTTGAAAATGGACTAAACATTTGGGTTGTTGCAGACAATATCAGAAAAGGTGCAGCGACAAATACTATTCAAATTGCTGAAAAATTAATTAATCTTTAAAACAAATAAAAAATCACATTTTTTAAATTATGTGATTTTTTTATTTGTTTTATTTTATTTTATTTTGCATTTGCAGGTTCAACGTTTAATTTAACACCTTTCATCTTAATACCTTTTAAACTATTAATAACATCTAAAGCATTGTCCATTGGAACTTCAACAAATGAGAATGCTTTGAAAATATCTATTGTACCAACTAATTTACCGGAAATTTTTGCTTCTCCAGCAACAGCCCCTAAAATATCTCCAACTTTTACTCTATTCATTTTCCCAACATTTAAAAACAATCTTACCATTCCAGGTTCTGCACCTGTATTTGCAAATCTATTAGCCTTACTAACTTTTTCTTTTTTAACAGCTTTTTTAATATTTAATACTTTATTTAATAATGCTAATGTTATTTCTTCATGAGAATAATCTTCTAATAGTTGATTATATAATTCTTTGTTTTCATTATTTTTATTCTTATTATTGTCATCAATTAAACTTTTTAATTCATGGAATAATCTATTAGATTTAGCCTTTTTTAAATCTTTAAAAGATGGAGTCTTCATATCTTTCATCTTTGATTTAGTATATCTTTCAATATTTCTAAGATCTCTTACTTCTCTATTATAGAAAAATGTTATTGACTTACCTTTTCTACCAGCTCTACCTGTTCTACCAATACGATGAACATAATATTCTTGATTTTGAGGCAAATCATAATTAAATACGATTTCAATATCATCAACGTCAATTCCTCTAGCTGCAACATCAGTAGCAATTAAATGTCTAATAGTTCCATTTCTAAACTTATTCATAACATTATCTCTTTGAGATTGTTTTAAATCTCCATGTAAATAATCAACTTTATGACCTTCTTTTTGTAATTCTAAAACTAAATTATCTACCATACGTTTTGTATTACAAAATATTAAAGATTGCTTTGGATTTTCAATTTCGATTAATCTCGCTAAAACTTCAGTTTTTTGACCTCTTTTTAAATTTATAGCATATTCATTAATTCGATCAACAGTTAAATTTTTTCTCTTGATTTTAACATATTGAGGTTTAGTTTGATATTTTTTAGCAATTCTTCTAATTCTTTCTGGCATAGTAGCAGAAAATAATATTGTTTGTCTAGTTGATGGAGTTCCTTCTAATATCTTTTCAATATCGTCAACAAAACCCATATTAAGCATTTCATCCGCTTCATCTAAACAAATCATCTTTAATCCACCTAATTTAAGCGAACCTCTATTGATTAGATCAATCATTCTTCCTGGTGTTCCAACAACAATGTTAGCGCCCTTTTTAATGTTATTAATTTGTTTACTAACAGGAGCTCCTCCATATACTGCTACAACTTTTATATTTTTTTTATATTTTGATATCGATTTTAGTTCACCTACAACTTGTAGTGCTAACTCTCTTGTTGGGCATACAACTAAACCTTGTACACCAGGTATATCTTCAACTTTATCAATCAAAGGTATTCCAAAAGAAGCAGTTTTCCCCGTCCCAGTTTGAGATTGAGCAACGACATCACTTCCATTCATTAACAACGGAATGGCTTGTGCCTGTATTTCAGTCGCATTTTCAAAACCCATATCAATAGTGGCATTTAATATCTCTTCAGATATTGGCAAATTTTTAAACATAATTTTTTTCATTAAACGTCCTTTCGTTTACATTTATTTCACAATTTCATTATTTTATCACAAAAAAAATGCAAAGTCAAATGATTTAATAAAATATTTTCAAACAAAAAAATCTTCACTATTTATAATGAAGATTTTTAATTATTAAAACATATTATTTAATAAACCATTATTATTATTTAGATTATTCATTTTATTTCTTTGCATTTGAATTGAATATTGCTCAATAATAGTATTTTTCTTTAATTCCATAATTTTTTCTTCGAAATCTTCATCTAACTTACTCTGTGCCGATAAAACATTTTCTCTAGAAATGTTATTAACTTGCACCCTATTTTGAAGAGCATTTTCTTGACTTCCAATATTCGATCTAGATTCATTTACTTTATTTATTGCATTATCAATATCTTCAATATTAAAATCTGTAGTCACATCAAAGTTTTTAATGCCTAAAGTATCTAATGATGTATTATCAATTTGCATCATCCTACCCTGTCCTTGATTAGGTCCAGTTTGAACATTCCCTTCAAAACCATTAAACAACTCAATTCTATTAAATTCTGTATTTCTTAAACTATCACTAATTCCATCTTTTAAAGAATTGATTTCATCTTGAATAATACTTCTATCACTATCAGTTAATATACCATTTTTAGCATTAATTGCAAGTTCTTTAATTCTATTGAGAGAATCCGAAACATTATTCAAAGTCCCTTCAGCTGTATTTAATAAATTAATGGCGTCTTCAGCGTTATTACTTCCAGTTTCTATTCCAGTAGCTTGAGCAGTCATTTTTTCTGAAATTGGTAAATTCGCTGGACTTTTTGAAAAATCTTGTGTTATCACTCTACTAAATGAATTAATCTCCATAGTCATCACCTCACGATATTCTTACCCAAAATAACAATTCTTAAACATTTATAATATTTATTAAATATGATAAAATAGTATTTATTTAGGAGGAATTTATGAAAAAAATTGTTATTTTACTTAGTTTTATTATAATCATCTGTATTTTAGGTATACTCTATCACGGTTATTTCTTTTTGCCAAATAAAATTGATTGTATAAATATTATTATAAATGAAACAGAAAAAGAGGTTAGTACTTTAGAATATGACTCATTTATTAAAATTATTACTAAAGCTAAAAAAAGTGAAGCGATAGACCTTAGCGATTTTAAATTTTTTACAATAAATTATAATTTAAAAAATGGAGAAAAAATAAATTATAAAATTTATTTTAACTTTAACGATAATACAATAAATTATTATAAAAATACTACTATGTATACGCTAAACCCGGATTTATCATTTTTTTTCTTTTTACATGAAGATTTTGATTTTATTTATACAAAAACAGTTCCGAAATTCAATATGTACTTAAATAGAGATTTATTACATTTTAATCACTTAGAAACTAATATCATATATAAAAAGGTTGATAATCAAGAGTATACTGAAAACATTTCATTTATAAGCGATACTGAAAATTTAATAAATATTAATACTAATTCAAATTTATCTTTTGACACTAATATGAATATAATTAATTTAAAAATTAGAGATATTAATAATAAAATTATTTATGAAAATATAATTGACGATGAAATATTTATACCAAAAACTAGCGGCAAATATTTTTATGAATTTATTTTATCTTCAAATAATAATTCAACCATACAAGCAATTTATTATAATTTTATTATTGATAATCCAATTGAATTTATTTTTAACAAAAATAAAATTTCTCAAGGCGATTTCTTAAGCATAAAAGTTATAAATGCTGAGAAAGAAGATAATATATTACTTGAAAATCCATTTTATGATAAATTTGTTTTTTACTCAGAAAACAACTACCTTATCGGTTATATTCCTATTACATCAGTAGTAAAACCTAGTGAATATATAATAAAGTATGGTATAGATAATAATTCTTTAGAAGAATATGAAATCGAAGTTATAAATAGGGATTTTAGAATTCAAAATCTTTATATTAATAGTTCAACTATAAGTTCAACAAGTAATAATGAAGCATATCAAGAATATTACAAATATTTTTATCCTGCTAGAGATACTTCGAATAACAATAAAATTTATAATAATAATTTTATACTTCCAGTTAATGGTAAAGTTACCACTGAGTATGGAGAACAAAGATATATTAACGATAAAAAGACATCATATGCTCATGCAGGAATTGATATTGCAGCACCAACTGGAACAAATGTTAAAGCTTCGAATAGTGGAAATGTTACATTATCTAGAGATTTAGCTTTAACAGGCAAAACAATTATTATTGATCATGGTCAAGGTTTATTTAGCTTTTATCAGCATTTAGACGAATTATTTGTTGACGCCGATGTATTCGTTGATAGAGGTGAAGTTATTGGCACAGTCGGTTCTACTGGACGATCAACAGGTGCTCATTTACATTTTGCAATAAGTTTTCATAATAAATATATCGAGCCTGGCTATTTAATATATAATGAACCAATTACAAAGAATAACTTTGAAATTTTGTTTAATAAATAATAATATTGACACATATTATAACAAACTTTATAATAGTATTGTTGTAATATATATAATAATATAATGGAGTGATAAAATGACTATAAAATTAATAACAGATTCAACTTGTGATTTATCAATCGAGTATATAAAGGAAAATAACATTACTGTTATTCCTTATATATATCAGCTAGATGGAAAAGATTATGAAGATGATTTTGGCAAATCAATGAGTTATAATGATTTTTATAAAGAGATGGATAACGGCAAAATGCCAACTACATCACAAATTACCACTTATACATTCGAAAATCATTTTAAAAAATATATCAATAATGGTGATTCAATTATATATATTGGATTTTCATCTCAATTAAGTCAAACATTTAATAATGCCATAATGGCTAAACGCAACTTATTAAATGAAAATTCTTTAATTGATTTAACAATTATTGATTCAAAATCCGCGGCTGCTGGCCAAGGTTTATTAGTATATTATGTAAATGAATTAGTAAAAGCAGATAAATCAAAAGAAGAAATAATTGACTGGATTGATACTAATCTTCAAAAGATTAATATTTGGTTTACAGTTGATAATCTTGAGCATTTAAAACGTGGCGGGCGCATTTCTTCTCTTAATGCTAAACTTGGCAATATGCTTCAAATAAAGCCGTTATTATATGTGGATAGTAAAGGTGCACTTAATTTAGCTAAAAAAATAAGAGGCAAAAAGAAATTTAGACATATTTTAGTATCAGAAATCGAAAAGAAAATTGTTAACCCTAAAAGACAAACTATTTTAATTAGTCATGCCCATTGTATTGAAAATGCAGAAGAATTAAAAAAACTCGTTATTGAAAAATTTAATGTAAAAGAAGTAATAATAAATGATTTAACACCAATAATTGGTACTCATGTTGGTCCAGGAAATTTAACTATTTGTTTTTTAGGTGATAATCGAGATATTGTAAAGTAAAAAAGTTTGCTAATTAATTTTAGCAAACTTTTTTATTTATTTATATTTTTTATTAACCTGCACAAGTTCCATTTGGAACTTTAACTTCTGGCATTGCTAAAACTGGTGTTATTTTATTTTCATACCCCAAATCAAATAACATACCTTCTGATTTTATACCAAACATTTCTTTAGGCTTCATATTTACTACAAATAAAGCTTGTTTATTTTCAATCTCTTTTGGATTTTCACGTTCATTTTTTATTCCAGCTAATATTACTCTTCTAAAATCTCCAAAATCAACTGTTAATTTCATTAAATCATTAGATTTCTCTACATCTTCAACTTTAATAATTTCTCCTACTC
>JAYEHA010000128.1:0-10589 GCA_034659335.1 Bacillota bacterium | reverse complement strand
AATATCAATTTTTCCAACATCATTAAAGCTAACATTACTTTTTACTTCTTTCGATAAAAATTTTGCCATTTTTTTCTCCTTTTAATTAAATGATTTTATAACTAATGCTCCACCAATTACTTCATGATTAATATAAAATACAACAGCTTGCCCAGGTGTTATAGCTCTTTCCTTTTCATCAAATACTACTTTTAAAGTATCCTTATCTATTTTATATATTGTTGCTTTAGAAGGTTTTGCACTATACCTAATTTTAACATCTACTTTTAACCCATCAAATTTAGTTATTGATAAAAAGTTATATTTTTTAGCAATAAGCCCCTTTTTAAAAGTCAATTCATTATCACCTATTACAACCTCATTTGTTTTAGATCTAATTTCAATTACATAAGCTGGTTTCCCAAAAGAAATACCTAAACCTTTTCTTTGACCAATAGTGTAATTAATTATTCCTTTATGTCTTCCAAGAATTTTACCGTTAATATCGATAAAATTTCCTTCCTGTGATTTAACTTTAAGATTTTGAACTAAATACTTTATATAATCATCATCTTTAATAAAACATATATCTTGACTATCTTTTTTCTTAGAAATATCAATATCTACTTTTTTTGCAATTTCTCTAATTTCTTCTTTTGTTTTAAAATTTCCTAATGGAAATTTAATATACTTTAATTTATCTTGTGTTAATACATGAAACATATATGTTTGATCTTTACCATTTGCCTCACTCGTTAATATTTTATAATAATTACTAGCCTTATCAAATTCGATTTTTGAATAATGACCAGTTGCTAAATAATACGCTCCATGACTATGAGCAGATTTTAATAATTCTCCAAATTTTATTTCTCTATTACATGTTACGCATGGATTAGGTGTTTTACCTAAAATATATTCATCTCGAAATTCATTAATTATTTTTTCTTTAAAAACATTTCTATAATCAACAACATAATGAGAAATATCAAGTTTTTTTGCAGCTTTTTTTGCATCTTTAATAAATTCCGATTCAATAATATTTCCATTATCATCAAATTCATCAAAGAGCCTCATTGTTAAACCGATAACTTCATAACCCTGTTCTTTTAAAATATATGCTGCAGCAGTAGAATCAACGCCACCACTCATAGCAATTGCAACTTTATTTTTATCTAAATTCAAATCCTCATAAATTCCAGTTGAAATATACTTTTCTCCACCATCAGGCGAAATAACAACAATATTTTTATCTGAATCAATTTTTTTAGAATATTCAATTGCAGCATATATTGCAGCACCAGATGAAATTCCTAAAAACAAACCTTCTTCCTTAACTAACTTCCTTACCGTTTCAACTGCATCACTATATTTAACTTTAATTATTTCATCATATATCTTAGTATTAAGGACTTCTGGAATAAAACCAGCTCCAATACCTTGAATATTGTGATTGTTAGCCTTCTCACCTGATAAAACTGCTGATTGTTCAGGTTCTACAGCAATAATTTTTATTTTTTCTATTTCTTCTCTTAAAACTTGTCCAACTCCTGTAATTGTGCCACCTGTACCTACCCCAGCAATAAAATAATCAATATTGCCATCTAGATCTTTAATTATTTCTCTTGAAGTAGTTTCAATATGAGCTTTTGGATTATTTAAATTTTCAAATTGTTTTAATACAATATGATTTTCTAAACTAGATGCAATTAAATTTGCTTTATCAATTGCCCCTTTCATTCCTTTTGCTCCATCAGTTAAAACGATACTTGCTCCATATGCTTCAATCATACTTTGTCTTTCTTTACTCATTGTATCAGGCATTACAATTTTAACATTATATCCAAGAGCGGCACCTATCATAGAAATTCCAATTCCAGTATTCCCACTAGTAGGTTCGACTAAAACAGTTTCATGATTAATTAAACCTTTTTCTCTCATATCATTAATCATAGATAATGCTATTCTATCTTTAATACTACCTCCAGGATTAAATGATTCTAATTTAACAAATATATTTGCATCATTTTTTAAAACAATATTTGTTAGTTTAATTATCGGAGTATTTCCAATCAGTTCTGTGATACTATTTACATAATTCATAAATTATGCCTCCTTAACATTATTTGACTCTACTTGGTAAAATTAAGTGTCATCACTAAAATTTAGTATAATACATAAAGTTATAAAATACAAGTATGGCAATAAATATTAATTAACTTTAAGTTACTTTTATGGTATTATAATTTCAGGTGATTATATGAAAAATAATTTATTTGAAAATAAAATTTCTGCAGGTATTTTAGCATGTATTTGTGCCATATTATGGGGAAGTGCTTTCCCAGTATTAAAAATTAGCTTTAGAGAATTAAATATTTTACCAGTAGATGTTTATAGTAAATTATATTTTGCTGGAATAAGATTTTTGATTTCTTCTATAATTATTTTTTTAATTATTAAATTCTATTTAAAATTAAGTATTAAAATAAGCAAAAAAAATTATAAACCGCTATTGATTCTAGGTTTACTTCAAACTACTACTATGTATTTTTTCTTTTATAATGGTTTAGGATTTACTTCAGGAGTTAAAGCATCTATTTTAATGTCTTCAAGTAATTTTTTTGTTATTATCATTGCTCATTTTATATATCATAATGATAAAATAAATTATCAAAAAATTATTGGATTAACAACTGGATTTCTTGGTATTATTTTAATTAATTTTAATAAACTACCATTTGATACTACGTTTACCTTTCATGGAGAAGGATATTTAATATTAGGTGCTCTTTCAGGTACTTTTGGTACTTTTTTAGGAAAAAATTTAACTAAAAAAATTCATCCGGTAGTAATTACAACATACCAAATGTTTTTTGGTTCATTAGTTTTACTTGTTATAGGAAAAATTGGAATGGGAGATTCTCAACTTGAATTTAATAATTTATCTATAACTTTACTTTTATATGCATCATTTATTTCATCCGTTGCATTTTCACTTTGGTTTATGCTCCTTAAATATAATAAAGCAGGAGAAATTACACTTTATCGATTTCTTATACCAGTTTCTGGCTCTATTATGTCAATAATTTTTTTAAAAGAAGAACATTATTCAAACAATATATTATTTGCTTTAATTCTAGTTTCAGTCGGTATAATTTTAATAAATAAAAATTTAAAAATAGTTAAAAAAAAATGACTTAAAAGTCATTTTTTTAATTATTAATGTTCACAATTTTCTTTATGATCAGGTGAATCTTCTTTTAAATGTTGATGTTCTTCACATATTGATGCTGTTGACTTTAATTCATTTTCTAAATAAGATTTAATAACAGTATCAATATCTCCAGAACCACCCACAATAACTTCTATATTCTTTTGATTAAACATTTCTTGAGCTCTTCCACCCATTCCACCTGAAACAATAGTATTTACATGATTTTCAGATAAAAAAGTCGGTAAAACACCTGTCTCATGTCTAGGACTTTCTAAGAAATCTTTTGAAATAACTTTATTATCTTCAATAGTATAAACTGTAAATCCATCACAATGTCCAAAATGACCTGAAACTTGGTTTGAAACTGTAGCAACTGCAATTTTCATATTTTTCCTCCAATTTTTTAAACAAACAATATTACAAATATCCAATTGTTGACTTAATTAAAACTAAACTGTTAGAATTAGAAATGATTTCAATATTAAATTGATCATTTAAATCAAAAACCATTATATCTCCAGTATTAATTGAAACATTATTAATACTACCTTTTCCATTATAACAATAATAGACTAATATTTCACAATCGTTTTTAATAGAAATTGTCTTTTTATTAATTTTCATATACTTTATATTACCATAACATTTACTAGATGTCATTAAATTAAAATCAGTAACTTTGCCATAACTTTTAGTTTCCCAAGCTCCACTAAATTTATCAATATCAAATTCGTTTAAATGAATTTGATATTGATCTTTATGGATTATATCCAATGAACCCTTTAAGACCATAAGAATTCTATTATACTTTGGCAAACTAGTAAATTGTGATTCCTCTACTTCTATAGTTGCAGAACTTATTCTAAAATCAAAATCTCTAAGATTATAATTAGACTTTTCAGGGTAAATAAATAACTCTTTTGTCATTCCACCTGACCATTTTTTATTATATAAATCTTTACTTTCTATTTTTTTCATAAATCACAACCTAAATAATAATTATTTTTCAGTCCCCATAATTTCAATAATATTATTATACATTTTAATTATGGCCTCAGCAGCTATTGAATCTTTATATTCAATTACAGGTTTTAAATTGTTTACTGCATCATTTACTAAAGTATCAAAAGGAATTCTTCCAACGATAGTAATCCCTAGTCTTTTACATTCTTCTTCAATTTCATCAGCAACATCACTATTTATATCGTATTTATTTATTACTGCTAATGGTTTAGAATCAAAATTTGCAACAATTTCATAAACTCTTTTCATATCTTCAAAGCCAGATTGAGTTGGTTCAGTAACAATTAAAGAATAATTACTTCCAGTAACACTTGCCATAACAGCACACCCTATTCCTGGAGAACCATCAATTAAAGTTTGAGGATTTACTTCACTTCCAATTTTTCTTACTTCACTTACAAGTTTTCCAGAACCTTCAGCACCTGGAATCATCTTTGAAGTAACAAGAATTCCTGAATCAGTATTTCTTTTTAAAATAGTTCCTGTAATCTCTTCATTTAAAGTAATAGCATTTAAATGACAATTTACAACACAAGCATTACAGCCTTCACATTTTAAATTGTTTACTATATATTTTGAATCAACAATATCTATAGCATTATATCTACAAACATCTTTACATCCACCGCATTGATCGCACATTTCTTGATTAATTAATGCTACTTTAGCTCCAGCATATTCTGTTTCAAAAATTGTTTCACCTTCTAAAATGATTCCTAAATTAGAAGCGTCTACATCACAGTCAGCTTTTACTATATCTTTATCAACTAAATAAGCTAAAGATGAGGTAATAGTAGTTTTTCCAGTACCACCCTTCCCACTAATTACAGTAAGAGAAAAGTCATTTTTATCAAGCATATTGTTTTTTATTATATTAAAACCATCCATTATTTCTCAACTCTCTTTAATATTTCTTCACTTAAATCTCTAAAACGTTGATTAAATTCGTCATCAGAAATTAACATAATACCTTTAGAATAAAGTCTAGCTGCTTTCATTGAATAAGGTATTTTACCAATTAAATCAATATCATCACTTTCTAAATAGTCAGTAATAATATGGTCATCGTTTGAAGATCTATTTATAATTATACCAAAAGGTATTTTCATTTCTCTTACAACAGATACTGCCATTTTCAAATCACTTAATCCAAATTTTGTTGGTTCAGTAACTAAAACTGCATAATCCATATCTTCTAAAGTTTCTACTACTGTACAACTTGTACCAGGAGGAGAATCAATAATATTATTTTCATTCCTATTTATCAATACCTTTACATCTTTAATAACAGGTACAGCTAAAGGTTCTTTTATATTAAGAATACCACGAACAAATTTACCTTTTTCATAAGTACCAACTTCAACCTTACCTAAAGTTCGCTTCACTTCAGTAATAGCATCAAATTTACAACTTAAAGAACATGTTCCACAACCATGACAAAGCTCATTAAATACCATTATTTTCTTTCCAGTATTAACTAACGCTCCAAATTGACAATTTTTAACACATTCATTACATAATGTGCATTTATCATCATCTATTATAGGGTTTAAAACACCAGAATTAATTACTTTATTTATTGTAGGTTTTAAAAAGATATGTCCATTTGGCTCTTCAACATCACAATCAAAATAATTAAATTCATTTAAATATGCAATATTTGTAGAAACTGTAGTTTTACCTGTTCCACCTTTACCACTTAAAAATACAATATTCATGAGTATCCTTAAATGCCAACGTGCGAAGGACCAGCAGAAGAAATTTCTTCTAATTTTCCATCTAAATAATTCTTAACATTTTCATCAATTGTATTTCCATTAATTCTATACGATTTAATATTTGTATTTTCAATTACAGCCAAAGCTCTAGGTCCTAAATTACCTGTAATAAGTACATCTATACTTAAGTCTATTACAGTTTGTGCAGCCTTTGGTCCTGCTCCATGAGCGCCATCTTTTGCATTATTATCGATAAATGTATATTCATTTGAATCAGTATTATAAACTGCAAAACACTCCGCTCTTGCAAATCTCTTATCAGCATTTGAATCTACTTGTTTTCCTTTTGAACTAATTAAAATTTTCATTATTTTATTCTCCTCTTCGTATTGTTCATACCTACAAACTTAATATTATTTTCTTCATCCGAAAAAATAATATCTTTATTTAGAATAATACTTTCCGCAAGCTTTTTTCTAGCTGTTTTATATATCCTTTGAAAAGTACTTCTTCCAACCTTCATTTTATCCGCACATTGTTGTTGAGTTAAATCTTGAATATCCATTAATCGAATACTCTCATATTCTTCTAACTTTAAAACGATTTCTTCAACACCTCTATACCCTTTTGGACCATATTTTTTATATAACGGTCGACTTCCAATACATCTGTTTTTTTTCATTCTAGGCATTTTTATGCCCCTGTTTCTCTTGACATTCTTTACACAAGCCACAAAATTTTAAAGTATGATTTTTTATTAGAAAACCATATTCATCATTTATTTTTTTCTCTAATTCATCTAAATAATCAAATTTCACTTCAATTATTTTACCACACTCAGAACATATTAAATGATGATGATTATGCTTATCATCTGTTGAAAACTCATAAAAATCATTATCTCCAAAATTTACCTTTCTCAAAATTCCTAATTCTAAAAACAATTTAATAGTTCGATATATTGTTGCTTGTCCCATATTTGGATCATTAACTAAATGGCAAATATTTTTAATTGTTAAATGTTTTTTATTAGAAATTAATAAATCTAAAATAATTTTTCTTTGAGATGTAAGAATATAACCACTTTCATTAAGTATATTAATACTTCTTTCTCTCTGAGTAATCAAAACCAACCTCCTTTATCAACATATACCCACTATAACAGCGAATATAACATATGTCAATTATAAATTTAAAATTTTTTTGCTTTTTTAGATTAACTCATACTTAAACACGGTCTATTAAAAAAACTATCTATTTCCACTTTAAAAGCTGTAACTACTTCTTCAGAATTTCTATTTAATATTTTTAAGCTTTCTACTTCTTTAGTATCTAATTTTTCAATATTCAATTTATTATAAAAAGAAAAATTAGAACTAGTTGTTAAAATAACACCAAACTCTAATCCATTATATAACATATGATTAAGGGTTGCTCTATATAACCCATCTCTATAATTATTATCCATAAACGGTATATTATATCCAGTAAAATTAATTACACCAAATTCATCATCAATATTTTCATACATTGATAAACCAATAATAATTTCATTTTCAATCATAATAAGCGAAGTATCTAAATTGTTAATTAAATCACTTTCATTTAAATTATATTTTTTTAGTATCTCATTCATTTTTTTTAAATCTGTATATTTAATTTGCCTTATACTAATCATTATTATTTCCTTTCTTATTAATATTTAAACTCGATAAAAATTCAAAATTATGGAAATCATCAATTTTTGGTAATTCTTTAATTGTTTCAAAGCCAAAACTCTTTAAAAACATCTCAGTAGTATTATAAATATTAGGAGTGCCTATAGCTTCTAATTTACCAGAAATATATATTAAATCTCTAGTTAATAAATATGTTATAAGATTTCCTGATCTAACTCCTCTTATACTTTCAATGTCTATTCTAGTCACTGGCTGTTTATATGCTACAATAGCTAAAACTTCTAAGGCTGAACTTGATAAACCTTTTGAACTGCTTTTTTTACAAAACTCTTCAATATATATATGATTATCTTTATTTGTTCCTAATTGAAATTTATTATTTACTTCAATCAATCTAAAGCCTCTATTATTTTTAATATAATCTTGGTTTAATTCTTTTAAACATTCATCAATTACTTTTTTATCGACATTTATAGTTTTAGCAAGTCTATAAACACTAATTGGTTCAGAATAAACAAATAATAATGATTCAATTGCAGATTTTATTCTATTCACAGTCATTAGAACTCCCTACTTTCAATAATAATATCATCAAATAAATATTGTTGTACTACCGTTATAACATTTAATTTTAACATTTCTAATAAGGCCATAAAAGTTACAATAACTTCACTCTTTCTAATTTCATTACTAAATAAAGCAGCAAAACTAAATTGTTTTTCAATTCTTAATTTTTCCTCAATCAATTGAATTTTATCTTCCACAGTAAAAGCATCTCTTTTAACTTTTTCAAAATAATTTTCTCTTTTAGTATCTATTCTATCAATATTAATAAGAACTCTTTTTATTGCATTAACTAATAAGTTTTTTTCTAAATCTTTATTTAACTCTTCTAAAGGTGTATCTTTAATAAATGGCGTTAAATCTTCTTGTGATTTAAAATAAGTCCTACCAAAGTCATTATGTCTCTCATCTAGTAAATTAGCAGCATTTTTATACATTTTATATTCAAGCAATTTATTTACCAATTCATCTCTTGGATCAGTTTTAATATCATTAAATTCTTCATTATCATATAATGGATTTGGTAATAACATTTTCGATTTTATTTCTAATAATTCAGAAGCCATAATAATAAATTCACTTGCTATTTCAAAATCAAATTCATTAAAATTTGAAATATAATCGATATATTGCTTAGTTATTTCAAATATTGGAATATCTACTATATCTACTTCATGCTTACTAATTAAACTAAGAAGTAAATCTAAGGGTCCTTCAAATTCATTTATTTTATAATTATAATCCATGATTTCTCCAACTCTATATAATTTATATTAAAATCAAAAAAATGAATTGGTTTATAAACCAATTCATTTTATTTTTCATCTAAAAAAGTTCAGACAAGCTTACTCTTCGTCCTTCTTCTCTTCTTCTTCTTTAAATTTAGCGCTTTCCTCTTTCAATTCAATTTCAAATTTTTCTAAATCAGATTCAGTTTCACTTAATTCAAATAATTTTTCGCTAAATAATTCATTCTCAGTAAAAGCTTCTTTATTTTCATAAAGGATTTCACCAATCTCTTTAATCTGTTTGTTTTTCTTAAGCTTAGCTTGCTCAACATTTTTCTTAATTATTGCCATATTACCAGCAATTTTTGCTCCATCTACTGCACTACCTAAACCTTTTTTTACCTTATCCATAAATCCCATAAACTCACCCCTCACTTTTATAATAAGTATTTACCTTCTATTCATTATATAACAATATTTCATAAAAGTAAAACATTATAAAAATAATAATTAGTATCCAAGAGTCATAAGATTCATAAAATCAAGAACTAATTTATGATTTTGTAATTCTTCAATTTTTTCCATGTTAATTAAAGAAGTTATTCCAAACATGCTCATTTGATCGCTAATTACATAATTAGAATCTTCGCTTGGAATATCAAAAGTTAAAGGCTCACCAACTGAATAATACTCTGCTGCTACAGTCATGAAATCGAAATCATAAACAATTTTCTTAAGTCCATCATTAAAATAATAATCAATTACTAAATTATATTTATCTAACATTTCAGTATTTGGATCTTCAGAAATTAATATTGAATCGATTAATTCCACTATTTCATTTATTCCATTTTCAAATTCAATTAGCATCTCCTCACTATATGTTTCATCTGTCTCTATCGTTAATGCTTCCATATATTCAAATTGTGAATCCATTAATTCTTTGTATTGTGTAATAAACTCTTCATTTTTTAAGAAAATTTTAGTTAACTCTAAAACTTTTCTATAAGATAAAGTATATTTAACTTGATCAGCTTTTAAAGATTTTCCATTAAAATCAATTGTTGCTTCTAATATTTCTGGCTTTTCAAGATTTTCATCTATTATTTGATTAATTATTGGGAACATTTTATCAGCGCTTTTTTGTTGTGTAACAATTTGATTTTTTATTAATCCAATAAAATCAATATCACCAAATACTGTTCCCTGTTCATCCATCATTTCTAAAAGGAAATCAAATTTAATTATAACACCTTGATTCAGCAAATTCTTCTCATTCATAAATAACATACCATCATTCATAAACATATCTACAGATGCAAAATTTGAACCTTCATAATTAATCTCCATATCAGTATCTATTATAAAAGCATCTAAATCTACTTTTTCATTTACTACTAATTCAATATTAGATAATGTATTTGATAACATATCTAACTCTTCTAGAGACGTTTCCATTTCTTCTTCAGTGTCTAATTTAGCTAATTCATTTAATTTAACACCTAAATCATCATTAAACTTCATATTAACACTTGCTTCCATTTGCTTAGCATTTTGCATTTTTTCCATTGCATCATCCATTGCAGTATTATAATCAAATTCTTTTTTACAACCAACCATACTTGCAAGTATTAGTAACGCAAATATAAATAACAATATCTTTTTCTTCATTTTTTACCCCTTT
>JAYEHA010000127.1:0-3970 GCA_034659335.1 Bacillota bacterium | reverse complement strand
TCTTATCTAAAAACATCTTTTCAAAATAATATACTAAAAAATTCTTTAAATTACTTTTCTAGACAAATTTAAATAAAGTATGATATAATTCAAATGTTATACAAAAGATATATTCTTTTAATTAAGGAGAGGTTTAATGATTGATTTTAATGAAATAAAACACGTCCATTTTATAGGAATTGGCGGAATTGGAAACAGTGCAATAGCAGAAGTTTTAATGAACTTAAACATTAAAATTACTGGTTCAGATTTACAAGAAAGTAAAATTACAAAAAAACTAGTAGAAAAAGGTGCTACAATATTTAAGGGACATAATACCTCAAATGTTGGAAATCCTGATTTAGTAGTATATTCATCAGCAATTAGCGAAGATAATGAAGAACGCTTAGAAACAAAAAGATTAAATATTACTGAAGTAAATAGAGCTGAAATTCTCGGTGCCCTTATGGATACCTATAATACTTCAATTGCAATTAGCGGTACTCATGGAAAGACTACTACAACTTCTATGATTACAAACACTCTGATTAATTTAGATTTAGATCCTACTGCTCTTGTAGGAGGAAACTTAGAATCTATTAATGGAAATGTTCTTATTGGCGATAGCAATATATTTATTACTGAAGCTTGTGAGTATAAAGAAAATTTTTTGAATTTAAAACCAACTTATGGAATAATTTTAAATATTGAAGAAGATCATTTAGACTACTACGATGATTTAGAACATATTATTAATGCATTCATAAAATTTTCAAAAAATATTAAGCCAAATGGAGCTTTAATAGTAAATAATGATGACTACAATACTAAAAGAATTCATCAATATATAGATACAAAAATTATTACTTTTGGAATTAATCAAGAAAGTGATTTTCAAGCTAAAAATATCACTTTTGATACTTATGGTAATTCAACATTTGATATATTTAATAATGATATTCTATTATCAAAATGTTCCTTAAATGTTCCAGGCATGCACAATATTTATAATGCTCTTTCTGCAATTGCTATAGCGAGTCTATTTGAAGAAAATACAGATAGAATTTCAAAAGAAATGTCTACATTTAAAGGCGTTCACCGTAGATTTGAAATTCTTGGAGAGTGTAATGGCGCACTTATTATCGATGATTACGCACATCATCCAACTGAAATTAAAGCAACTCTTTCAACAGCAAAAAAATTAGATAAAGAAAAAATTATTACTGTTTTTCAGCCACATACTTATTCAAGAACAAAAGAATTATTATCAGAATTTGCTACATCTTTTTCAGATTCTGATGAAGTAATCATTACAGATATTTATGCAGCACGAGAAGAAAACATTTATAATATCTCTTCATTAGATTTAGTTAATGAAATTAAAAAAAATAAAAAAAATGTGAAATATATTGGCGATTTAGATGAATGTGAAAAACATTTACGAAGCATAGCCAATAAAGATACATTAATAATTATGCTTGGTGCTGGAAACATTCGACTATTAAGTGAAAATTTAATTTGAGATATAATGAAAGATTAATTTATTGCATCAAAAATGCTATTAGAAATTTCTAATAGCATTTTTGATTATAACTATTCTATACCAGTTCAATTATAAGAACAAATTGTGAAAATATCAATATAAAAACTTTATTTTACTACTTTTAACAATTAAATAACTTATATAACTTACTATAACTAAAGGAAACATCATCTCTATATTATAACCTGATAATTCAAACCCTAAAACAATCCCAGAAATAGCTCCTCCAGAAAAACCTGTAAAAACTCCTGCTACTGCAAGTATAATTGCAACATCCATACTAGCACAACCCGTTGCTAAAAAATAACTCTTCCCTAATACAGCACCTATCATAATCCCTGGTAAAAAAACACCGCCATAACCACCAAAGTTATAGGATATTCCAGTTAAAATAATTTTAATGATTATATATAATATTAAATACATTATCGTATTGTCACCTAATAATAACTCTTCAATACTATTAAAATGCAATATATATATTTCTTTCATATTTAAACCAACTAATGTAATAATTATTCCTGCAACTAAAGGTGTAATCATTGGCCATTTCATTAAAAATTTATCTGGGATTTTATTTACTGACTGATTATATAATATCGAAATAAACCCTGCTAATAATCCCATTAATACAATATATTTAACATCATAATTCATCATATTTGTTCCATTATTATATACAGTAAAAAACATCTCATTATTACTATATATATAAAAAATAATATATGATGTAACAACAGAAATTCCAATTAATAAACTTCTTCTTAAAGTAATTTTCTCAATTAATATTTCATTAACTAATACAATCCCCAATAATGGCAATCCAAAAACTCCCGAAATCATACCAGCAACACCACATCCGATATATGTTTTAATATCTTCTTTAGGTAGATCAAGTTCAAACGCAAACAATGACCCTATTGAACCACCCAAATAAATAATTGTACCTTGTTTCCCTAGAGAAAATCCAAACCCAAGTGATATAACAGAAGCAATAGTTTTTAATAGAATGTTTTTTAATTTTAACATTTGCACATTTACATTAGAAATTTCATGCTCAATAGCAACAATTTCAAATTCTCTATCGTCTTTAATAATATATTTATTAATAATTCCAATAATAAATCCACCAAAAATAGGGAAAAAATGAGCACTAAAAAAGTAGTTATTTACATAGAGTACAATAATCACTAAATTTTCAACCAAAAAGTTAAATATCATCGAAACAAATGCTGTAACAATTCCAATTAATACTGCATAAATCACAATACTCACCCCATATATATATATATCTTTATATTAAAAAAGAGTAAATTAATCACTCTTTTATTGTTTCCCTTAAATATATGTCTTCAAACATCTTTTCCATTTCTTCCGGATTATTAATATAAAGTCCATGTCCATCAGTTCCCACTCTACCCGGTATACGATAAGTTTTTAAATCATTCATTTTAAAATCTGCAGCTTGAGTTGCAAGACTAATAATATCACCAGCCGACATATCCGTTCTAATATAATTCAAACTAGTTTTTACTACTTTTGGAAGTTTTAATCCAATTGATTTATCTATAACTCGTTGCAGAAAATCTTGTTGCCTATCTATCCTAGCTAAATCCCCTCTACCCTCTTCATCATTATTCTTTCTCCATCTCAAATATTCAACAGATTGCTTACCACTAAGCGTTTGCTCGCCCTTTTCAAAATGAATATGAAGTTCTGGCTCAGCCCATTCATCATCATAATTCATATCAAATGGAATATTAATTTTAATACCACCAATCACATCAATAATCGCAGCAGCTCCATTATAATTCACTTTCACATAATGATCAATCGGTACATTTAAAAATTCACTTAAAAAATACTTCATCCCTTTTGAGCCACCAAGATCTTTAAATCCATAAACTGCATTAATTTTATTTTGACCTGCTAAATTAAAACCATCCACTTTATGATAAGTATCTCTCGGTACAGAAATTAAATCGGCAAGATTATTATCAGGATCATAACTTACTAAAAAAATTGTATCTGCTCTTCCTCCATCAGTACCAAAAACTAAAATATTCACTCTATTTGACTTCTCAATTAATTTCTCTAATTTAGTTTTTTCTATAATTACTTCAACCTCTTCAGTCGCAATATCCTCTTCATTCTTCAAATTTTTTTCGCTCATATCGATTCCAACAACTTTAGCTTCTGTTAAATCTTCAGTATTATCTACATAATACTTATTAAAAGCATACATTCCAGAACTAAATAATAACACAAAACATAAAATTGCTATAAAAAATATCCTTAAATATATTTTTTAAATAAAGAAACAAAATTTATTAATAATTTTTATTTTTTTAATTTTAGTAACGACATTGTTCTTTACAACCCGTTGGGGGGGGGGGGGGGGGGGGGGGGCGGGGGTGGGGGGGGGGGGGGGGGGGGGGGGGGGGGGGG
>JAYEHA010000126.1:0-4000 GCA_034659335.1 Bacillota bacterium | reverse complement strand
TATATGATATAATCGCATTAAGAAACTTTTAGAATATTAGTATAAAGATTACATGTTAAAATAAGGCGAAACAAATGCCGTATAAAGTATATGAATTTAAATTTAATAAAGAATAAGAAATACTGATTCTTAAAACAATTTAAACGTCGGAACGACGGAGCTAGATTGGTAAAAAAGAGGAACCGCTGATATTAAAAAAATTACTTAATATCAAGTAAACTCCGTTCCTAAGAATCTTATGACTTCAGTTATCTAAGGTTCAATAGTTGAGTATAAATCTAAAAAAACTAATTTAAAGGCTGGTGTGTATGTTAGGTTTAAAAATAATAATACCTGCTAATAAAAAATATTTAAAGTATATTGATAAAACAATATTTGAATATTTAACAGAATTTAATGTAGCAAAAACTAAAAAAACCCATTTTGCTTTACATGAAATTATTATTAATTCAATTCAGGCAGCAGAAAATTGTGAACTTGATATTGAAAATAAAAATATAATAATAAAATTAGAATTATATACCGATATTATAAAAGTATGGGTAATAGACCCATTTGGTGGAATAGACCATGATAAGGAGGAAATTCTTGAAACACAAAAAGATGCTACTAAGTCTTTAGATAGTTTTAATGGTAGAGGAATATTGTTAATTGACCATTTAGTGGATAAGTATGAATGGGTTATTAAGGATAATAATGATTTTGAAGTTTATTTCGAGATGAATTTAAGGGGGAGTTATGACTAAGAAAATTAGAGTAAATATGCAAATTAAGAATTTATTATTACTAATATTAGTTTTTATACCATTTTTAGTAACGATGGTAAGTAGTTTTGTAGTTTTTGATTCGCTTTCAGATGATGGAGTTGCAATTAATTTATCTGGTAGTCAACGTATGAGAACAATGTTAATTGCTAATTATGCACAACAGTTCTATTACGCTGATGATAATAGCGAAAAAGCTAGTGATGCAGAAGAGATGCTTATAAATGAAATTGCTAAGTATAATAAAATAATGAATGCTTTAGTTAAGGGAGATTCTTCTTTAAAAATTGCAGCCAATGATAATCAAGTTATTGTAGATATGATAAATGATATCACTCCAGCTATTGATAAATATGTTTCTGCAACAAATGATTTGATAAGTGGCAAAGATATTGAAAAAAATCAAACTTTCATTATTGCAAATGCATTACCAATTAAAAATAGTATTCATAAAGTAGTTTTAGAATATCAAAAATATTATGATAAAAAAATAGATGGATTAAAATCAACATTCTTTACTTTCTTAGGATTTGGAGTATTTGTTTTGATAGGTAGTTCAATTATATCTAGGAAAAGTATTATAATGCCAATTCAAAAAATGACAAAGATAATGCAAGAAATTGCTACAGGAAATGGTGATTTAACGAAACGTGTTAATATTAAGTCAAATGATGAAATAGGTCTACTAGCTGATTATTTCAATCAATTTGCAGAAACTATACAAAATATAATAGTATCTGTTAAAAGTCTTTCTACAGACACTCAAAATGCAACTAATGATATTTTAAATGTTGTTACTAATTTAAATGAATCAATTAAAGAAGTATCTTTAGCATCTGATGATGTTGCTGAGGGTGCTACTGAACAAATAAGTTTTGCAAGTGATATATCTGAGAGTATCGAAGAAAATAATAACCAAATACAAAACGGATTAGAGAAAATTTCTGAAACAGAGAAAATATCGGATGAAGCAGTTAAATCTGCAAAAGTTGGTATTGATGCTATAGGAGTTGCTGTTTCTCAGTTTAAAGAAGTTACAAGAACAATTAATTTTGCAACTGATTCGATAGAAAAACTTAATTTAAGAATGGATGAAATTGGAAATATTGTTGAGATTATTTCAGGAATATCAAATCAAACTAATTTATTAGCTCTTAATGCTTCTATTGAAGCAGCTAGAGCAGGCGAACATGGTAGAGGTTTCTCTGTAGTTGCTGATGAAGTAAGAAAACTCGCAGAAGAATCAGAAGATGCTACTGCAAAAATAACAGCTTTAATAACAGATATTCAAACGGAAACAAAAGTTAATGTAAATACAATGAAATCGAATGTTGTCAATGTTGGAAAACAAACTGAGATGATTAATAAAGGAAGTGAAGCTTTAACGGAAATTAGCAATCAAGTAGATGATAGTTCAACAAAAATTGCAGAAGTTTCGATTACAATTAAAAATATTGCTAATAAAATGGATAGTATTTCAAATGCATACGGCAATATGCTTGAAGTTATATCAACAACATCAGCTGCCACTGAAGAAGTTTCGGCATCAGTTAATACTCAATTAGGTGATATTGAAAGTGCAAGAGAATTTATGGAGGAACTTAAGACTTTGTCTGAAGAGCTACAGGGTGAAATTGATCGATTTATTGTTTAGGTAGATAAGGAGGGAATATGAATAACGAAAGTAATATTGTAAGATCAATTTTAACTGATGGTATTCAGGTTATTAGTTTAAGCGGAAGAATGACCTATGATAGTATCCATGAGTATAAGGATAGTGTTATAGATCTAATCGTTGAAGCTGATGGATATATATTAGATTTAAATAAAATTGTGCAAATTGATAGTACAGGCTTGGGATTATTAGTAAATATTGCAAAATATTTTATTAAAAATAAAAATAAAATGGTAATATTAAATACAGATGAGTTAATAATTGAACTTTTTAAGATTTCAAAATTAGATGAAATATTTGAAATATGCGACTCAAGAGCTGAAGCAATTAAAATAGTAAAAGATGAGGATAATACGTATTGGAGTAGAGTAATGTCATTTTAAGAAGAAAAGTTACTTTGTGTAGCGCTAAAAAATAAATTTTTTTTTAATAGTATTTACTTGTTTTTAATGTTTTTTTCAATTTTATATAAAACTTGGATTCCTGACTAATATAACGATGTCGGGAATTTAATATTTATTTTTCAAATAAATCAATTTATTTCTTTGTTGCTTTACCTATATATATTTATGTTCTGGTCTTTCAAAACATTCTATTAGATTTAATTCGTTCTAATATTTCTTGTATTTGTCTTTTTATATACGATAAAAATATTAATGCTATAAACTCAATAAATAATTTACCATCTAAACTTAAATCTGAGGAAACTCCAGATTTTATAAAATCGAATCTACCTTTTAAATTATTAAACTTTTTTTCAACAAGATTTCTATTTCTATAAATTTCTAGTGCTGTAGTTGTATCTTTTGTATCTTTATTAATTAGTGTAAAATAATCAAAGTTTGATTCATTTTCTAAAATAACATTGTTAACTTCCTGAAAGAATTGCATGCAAATAAAAAATAACTCTGAAACGATTGAAAAATCTAGATTTTCTCTTGATTTCAGAGTTTATTTATGTTCACTATGAATATTACATATTGGTGCCTATATGATAATCATGAAGATTCTAAAAGAATATGACTTAGTTGCTTATACTATTATTGCAGAAAATAATGCAGGTTAGTATTATCCTGATTATGCATATAATCATCCTTTGATGGCGAAAGACATGCATATTTTTAGTGATTCTAAGGTTTCTGATTTTATAAATAGTATAACTATAGATTTAAGTGTGAAGTTCTTAAATAAGTGGAATGAAAATAGAAATTTAGAAGAAAAAATATATATTTTTAGGATTCTACGAACAAAAGCTGTCAAGGTGGAGATTCCTATTTAGCAGAGTTTGCCATTCTAAAGATGGAAGTGATAAGCCTCATATAAATTATGCGATTGCTTATGATGTGCATAATATAGAACCTTTATTTTATGAAGACTACCCTAGTAATATAGTTGATGTTTCGCAATTACAATTTGTTTTAGAAAAGACAAAAAGTTATGATTATAAAAATATTGGTTTTATAATTAACCGTGGTTATTTTAGTAAATCTAATATTAAGTATATGGATAAGTGTGGCTATGATTTTGTTATTATGATGAAAGGCATGAAAAAATTGGACAG
>JAYEHA010000125.1:0-4026 GCA_034659335.1 Bacillota bacterium | reverse complement strand
AATAAAATAAGAAGGTGAAATTCTAATTACATTTTTATTGATTATAAATAACGATGAGAAACTAACAAAACTTAAAGAAATATATACTCGTTATCATAAAGATTTATTTATAAATATGGAATGAATTTTATGAAAGATTAGCATGATGTGTCGTCTGATTATGTAGTTAATATTTTTTAAATACACTAAAAATATATTGAAAGATTCTTTTAAAAGTCATAATAAGGATGTTCATTTGAATACGAAGAAAAAATGGTGAAAATTTTTATTAAAATTAAAGAAAGAATAAATGGAAATGATAAACAGGATTGACAAAATAGCAAGATTATTATTGATAGAATTGTAGTAAAGATAGACAATGGGGTGATTGACTTTATGGAAAATAATGTGGAGAAATTGTTTACATGCAAAAAATAAAATTACGATTAACCTTTTTCTGTATAAGCTTCTACAATATGTTTTGCTCTATGAATTCATTTATTTTATTCGCAGAAATCATATTAAGAAATTTTATGTATTTACTTAAGTTGTATATGCTAGATTGGAAAATAAGCGAAAGAAAAAATTAAACTATGAGGTTATTGTGTTCATATTTGACATTTTATAATAGATTAAAGATGATACAAAGAGCATAGATTATAATTTGAATATTCTTATGGGAAATAAATTTGGAGGTGATGTGATATTGAGAATAGCTATTTGTGAAGATGATAGGAAGCAGCAACAATTATTAGAAAATTATATAACCAATTTAAAGTTGGAAGAATCTTATGAATTAGAGAAATTTGATTCGGGAGAAGATTTAGTTAGAGTATATGAAAATGGGCAGAAATTTTCTATTATATTGCTTGACATGCAATTGGCAGAGCTTGATGGAATACAAACAGCTGAAATTATCCGTAAGTATGACAAAGATTCTATAATAATAATAATTACCTCAATAATTGAATATGCGGTCGATGGCTACAGTGTTAATGCATATGATTTTATTTTAAAACCAGTTGAAGAAAATAGATTCGTAAAAGTATTTAGAAGTGCAATAAAGAAAATTCAGACTGAAAATAATAAGACTTATGTTCTTCAAACTAGGGGTATGACAATAGTGTTGAAGTTATCTAATATTGTCTATATTGAGAGTGCTAGAAAGAAAATCAATGTCCATTGCGAAAAGGAACAGTATTTTAGCAACGAAAAGATTAGTATTGTTGAAAAGAAGCTTTCAAAATTCGTATTTGTAAGAATCAGCAGGTATTATCTTGTGAACATGGCGCATATCAAAAAAATAGGTACAAATGATATTCTTTTGTCTACAGGAGAAGTGTTGAATTATAGCAAGAGTCATCAGAAAGAAATCAAGATAAGGTATATGAATTTTATGATGGGAGATAGATGAAGATGCAAAGTTATTTAACAAATATTGTTGTTATGATGAACGATATAGTCGGTGTATTTGTCGCAGTGAGGTTTTACAATCATATGTTGACAAAAAAAAGCATGAATGAAAAGATAAGAATTGGCGGTCTTGGTGGTATTTTATTACTTGCAATTGCATTGAATGTTGTGATTGAGAAGTCGAATGTTTTATTGATAATTAGTTTTGGAATATTTTTTATTATTGCATATCTTTTTTACAATGGAAAAATACATATAAAGATGATTATGGCAATTTTTATTGTAATATTTTCATATTTAATGGAATTAATTGCTGCACTCGTGATTGTAGCTGTTTTCGGCAATGTGTTGTATGATATCCGTCATAATATGATGCTCCTGCTTTTAGGTGGTATTATTTCAAAAATTCTATTAATCTTTTTTGCAGAAATTATCATACGCTTTAGGAAAAACAATGCATCGCAGGTATCTTTGAGGTCATGGTTGCTCATTCTTTCAATTCCTGTATTTAGCGTTGTTTTGTCGGTTACAAGTGTGTATGAACCAATTTTGAAGGATGAATTCAGTGTTATATCTGTACTTGCATGTGTTTCAATCGTGTATATAAATGTCATTGTATTTTATCTATTTGACAGCATAGTTTTTCAGGTAAATGAAAATAATCAATTTAGATTCAGAGAAAAGCAATTGTTGATTCAGAAGAATCAATACGAGAATGTAATAGATGGCTATAATCAAGTAAAGAGAGTACGTCACGATATGGTTAACCATTTACTTGTTCTAGATGGGTATTTGGCAAATCAACAATATCATGAAGCGCTGGAATATATCCATAAATTGAATGATGAACTTGATTTCGGGAAAAGGGGAATTGTATCAAGTAATGTTGCTATAGATGCTCTGATTGGGAACGGGAAATTAAAGGCAGCAAAAGAAGGAATAGACTTTGAATGCGAAGTCATGATTCCTAGAAAACTTAAAATTGATGAAATGGACATATGCATTGTTTTGGGAAACCTTTTGAACAATGCCATCGAAGCATGTATAAGGATAGATGACGAACGAGTAAGCAAACGAATTATGCTAAAGATGTATTATAAGCGGAAATATATATTCCTTGAAGTTGAAAATTCATATGATTTGAGTACAATAAAAAAGAAAAATGGAAGATTTGTTTCATCAAAGTTATACCGTGAGAAGGATGAAATTGGAATAGGCATGGGAAACATGGAGAAGATTGTAGAAAAATATGAAGGTGTCTATCAGATAGATTTACCGGGAGAAATGTTTATCGTAAAGATAATGATGCCGGATGTAAATAAGATGTGAAATCAAGTAAATATTACTGTTTGGAGAGATTTCGTACCCTTTCAAGGGCGTTTCGTACCCTTTCTATTGAAAAAAATGAATCGAGATGTTATTGTACTTGTATATTGTTGAAGGAGTTGTATATGATTAAACAATTTGCAAATATGATAACATATTTTTTAATTCAAGAGGAAATTATTCGCGGAGATGATGCGGAGATATATCGCTATGGCATAGAGCAGATTCTTATCAATCTTATGACATTTTCTGTAATTGGAGTTTTTGCAACAATAACAGAAATGTGGATTGAAACACTCTTTTTCTTTGTGGGTTTGATTCCAATCAGAATGGTTGCCGGAGGATATCATGCAACAACGCCAAGAAGATGCAATGCTTTAACTTTTTTGGTATATGATGTCAACATGATTTTTATTCGTTTTATAGGAAATTATATGACATATCCATTGATTTACACGATATATGTGATAATTTTGGTAATCATTTTCCGTTTTGCTCCTGTTGACCATAAGAATATGGCGCTGAATGATGTTGAATTAATCAAAGCTAGAAAAGGTAGCAGAATTATTGGAATCGTTATTGTAGGATCTTGTATAGGGTTATCAGCGATATTTAAATCAGAAAATATTTTTTCAACAAGTATGATGATGGGTGCATTAACAGCATCAGTTTCATTATTCATAGGAAGTCTGGCAAGGGGAGGTGAAAAGTATGAAGAAGCTGAAATTTCTAAATAAATATGCTTGTTCAACATTTGCTATGTTTGCCCTAGTTGTTGCACAAGTTGCATCAACAAGGTTCAGTGTTATTTTTTATCAGGATGAAATTCCTGAAAAAGTTAAAACACTTCGAAAAATAGGATGAGATTAAAGAAAAACGAAGAATTTGGATACTGTGACAAAGAGTAAGCCATTTAAGTAGAAGTATTTTGAGAAAGAAAGCATATTATTATGTGTGAGATAGTACGATCTTGAAATGGTCCATGAACGTGGTTGCACAACAAAAAAATAATATATTATATGAGGAGCTTCACTATTAACAACGCTTTATAATTTAGGTATTGTAAGATCAAATAGTAGACCAAGAGTCAGTAATGACAACCCATATATTGAATCTTTATTCAGAACAGTTAAGTACATGCCGGTATTTCCACACAATGGCTTTGAAACACTTAATAAATCCAGAGAATGGACTCATGAATTTGTTAATTACTATAACCTTGAACATCGACACAGCGGACTCAAATATATAACACCTGAACAACGACACAATGGCGATTATGAAAAAATACTTCAAAATAGAAAAGAA
>JAYEHA010000124.1:0-4031 GCA_034659335.1 Bacillota bacterium | reverse complement strand
TAGTTTTCAAGCTGTACTTCTGCGCCTTTAATTGTTTCTTCAATTAATTCTTTATTTAATTTTATTAAACTTTCTTTTGTTTCAGTTTGAATATCATCTCTTTTTAAATCACCTAGTTTAAGATGCTTAAATTCAATCATATATCTATATTTAATGGCATCTTTATAAAGTACATCTTCTCTTAAATAAAGATCAGTATATCCATCTTTTGCTTCTCTTTCACTTTGGATTAAATATATACCATCTGTATTTATTAAAGTAATAAATATACCTTTACTTGTTTCTTCTGTATGATGGGTTAAATCTCTATTTGATAATTGATTTAATGCGTTTTCGTATATATTTATAATTTTTTCTAATCTTGCATCAAAACGCATATCGTTTGCAGCTTCTTTTAATTTATCATATCCTAAATCTACATTTACTCTAAATAAATTGCTCATATACTCCCAGTATATTTTATCTATTGTATAATTTGGAATAGCTAATCTAACTGCATTTTGATCAGCCCTTTTTATCGTAACGAGACCTAAGAAAAATAAAAGAGATCTTATATTCCTCTCTACATTTCTTCCTTTATGCATATCTTCAAGATTAAATCTATCCTTTAAGATAATCGGTCCTATTTCACGCTTTTCTATTATTTCTAACATGTCTTCCTCTGTTATAAAGTTTCTTGCTATATTTCTTATTTTTCCATAATCTGTTATTACATTTCTGTCTATTAAATTATCTGGATAATCGCCTGTTGCTATAATATTTTTAACTATATATAAAACCATATCAGTATTATAAACTGTTTCATTTGATTTTCTATTAAACTTATATCCGTTTGCATATGTTTTTAAAGTCTTTCTAAGTTCATTTATTTCTACTATATCTCCAAGTTTATAATAGTCTATTATTTCTTTTACTTCTTTTTCTGTAAATCCTAACATTGAATTAAGATTTTTATCTAAACTACAGTTAGTAAATATATTTGCTCCACTTGTTACATCATCTAACATTATTGGTGTTACTCCTGTTACAAATACTTTTGTAAATACTGCTTTTTCTGTTCCTACTTTTATTGCTTTAAAAAACGTTCTTATATATCCTTCTCCATGTAGTATTTCTTTATATAACTCTTGATTTCCATGCATTAAATTATTTGCAAAGTTATCATATTCATCTATTAGAAGCATTACTTCTACTTTTTCATTCCCATATATTAAGTTATATTCTTCAAATTTAATAGAAACATAAGTTAATGCACCTGTAGCAGTACTATGCTCCTTAGGTAATTCTGAAATTTTCAAAATTTTACTGTATCTTCGTATAAATGATTTTATACTTAATACAACATTTTCATCAAAACTTTTAATAAGACCATCTTTCCCACCTTCACTTGTTACTGATGAAAAATTAAGGTTTAAGATTAAATACTTATTAGCTTTTTCTGTTTTATTCTCTTCTTTTCCTACATAAAGATTTGAAAAATACTTTTCAAAGTTATTTTTCTCATTTATATCATAATAAGTACTCATCATAGATAAAAGTAAACTCTTTCCAAATCGTCTTGGTCTAATAAAAAATAAAAAATCATCCTTTTTTTCTATTACTTCAAGATACATAGTTTTATCTACATAATACATATCTTTATCTATTATATTTTTAAAATTTGCTACTCCATATGGTATTTTTTTCATACGCCACACCTCCAACTATTACTTAAATACAGTATATCAGAGCATTTCCACTTAGTCAATCTAACGTTCGATATTAAATGTCATTATTTAAATTTTGATAAAAAAATCAGCTATTCTAATTAACTTTAGCTGATTTCTTCTTTCTATTTCCATCCTATATTTTACTCTATTAATAAATAAACCACATATTTTCTTCCTAAAGTAATAATAACCAATTTCTTTAAAATAAGTTTTGAATCATTGATTATATTTCTGTCTTCCATGTAGTTTTCAAGCTGTACTTCTGCGCCTTTAATTGTTTCTTCAATTAATTCTTTATTTAATTTTATTAAACTTTCTTTTGTTTCAGTTTGAATATCATCTCTTTTTAAATCACCTAGTTTAAGATGCTTAAATTCAATCATATATCTATATTTAATGGCATCTTTATAAAGTACATCTTCTCTTAAATAAAGATCAGTATATCCATCTTTTGCTTCTCTTTCACTTTGGATTAAATATATACCATCTGTATTTATTAAAGTAATAAATATACCTTTACTTGTTTCTTCTGTATGATGGGTTAAATCTCTATTTGATAATTGATTTAATGCGTTTTCGTATATATTTATAATTTTTTCTAATCTTGCATCAAAACGCATATCGTTTGCAGCTTCTTTTAATTTATCATATCCTAAATCTACATTTACTCTAAATAAATTGCTCATATACTCCCAGTATATTTTATCTATTGTATAATTTGGAATAGCTAATCTAACTGCATTTTGATCAGCCCTTTTTATCGTAACGAGACCTAAGAAAAATAAAAGAGATCTTATATTCCTCTCTACATTTCTTCCTTTATGCATATCTTCAAGATTAAATCTATCCTTTAAGATAATCGGTCCTATTTCACGCTTTTCTATTATTTCTAACATGTCTTCCTCTGTTATAAAGTTTCTTGCTATATTTCTTATTTTTCCATAATCTGTTATTACATTTCTGTCTATTAAATTATCTGGATAATCGCCTGTTGCTATAATATTTTTAACTATATATAAAACCATATCAGTATTATAAACTGTTTCATTTGATTTTCTATTAAACTTATATCCGTTTGCATATGTTTTTAAAGTCTTTCTAAGTTCATTTATTTCTACTATATCTCCAAGTTTATAATAGTCTATTATTTCTTTTACTTCTTTTTCTGTAAATCCTAACATTGAATTAAGATTTTTATCTAAACTACAGTTAGTAAATATATTTGCTCCACTTGTTACATCATCTAACATTATTGGTGTTACTCCTGTTACAAATACTTTTGTAAATACTGCTTTTTCTGTTCCTACTTTTATTGCTTTAAAAAACGTTCTTATATATCCTTCTCCATGTAGTATTTCTTTATATAACTCTTGATTTCCATGCATTAAATTATTTGCAAAGTTATCATATTCATCTATTAGAAGCATTACTTCTACTTTTTCATTCCCATATATTAAGTTATATTCTTCAAATTTAATAGAAACATAAGTTAATGCACCTGTAGCAGTACTATGCTCCTTAGGTAATTCTGAAATTTTCAAAATTTTACTGTATCTTCGTATAAATGATTTTATACTTAATACAACATTTTCATCAAAACTTTTAATAAGACCATCTTTCCCACCTTCACTTGTTACTGATGAAAAATTAAGGTTTAAGATTAAATACTTATTAGCTTTTTCTGTTTTATTCTCTTCTTTTCCTACATAAAGATTTGAAAAATACTTTTCAAAGTTATTTTTCTCATTTATATCATAATAAGTACTCATCATAGATAAAAGTAAACTCTTTCCAAATCGTCTTGGTCTAATAAAAAATAAAAAATCATCCTTTTTTTCTATTACTTCAAGATACATAGTTTTATCTACATAATACATATCTTTATCTATTATATTTTTAAAATTTGCTACTCCATATGGTATTTTTTTCATACGCCACACCTCCAACTATTACTTAAATACAGTATATCAGAGCATTTCCACTTAGTCAATCTAACGTTCGATATTAAATGTCATTATTTAAATTTTGATAAAAAAATCAGCTATTCTAATTAACTTTAGCTGATTTCTTCTTTCTATTTCCATCCTATATTTTACTCTATTAATAAATAAACCACATATTTTCTTCCTAAAGTAATAATAACCAATTTCTTTAAAATAAGTTTTGAATCATTGATTATATTTCTGTCTTCCATGTAGTTTTCAAGCTGTACTTCTGCGCCTTTAATTGTTTCTTCAATTAATTCTTTATTTAATTTTATTAAACTTTCTTTTGTTTCAGTTTGAATATCATCTCTTTTTAAATCACCTAGTTTAAGATGCT
>JAYEHA010000123.1:0-4041 GCA_034659335.1 Bacillota bacterium | reverse complement strand
ATATACTGAACAAATGCTACGATAACACCAACTTCAATAGCATTTTCTATTGATAATCCACCTCCATAGTAAATAATCAAAGCTATTGAAATAGAATATATTACATTCATACTCGGTTTAAAAATTGTAAATAATTTTGTTTCTTTAACAGATGCCTTTAAATATTTATTATTAATATTTCTAAACTCTTCATATACATAATCTTCTCTATTGAACATCTGAATAATTTTCATACCATTAATATTTTCTGCAAGAGTTGCATTTATACTTGCTAATCTTTTTTGCAGGTGATATAAAATCGAATGGTAGGTTAAATGATAAAAATATTGATATTTCTGAGGTTAGAAAAGTTTTTGAATATGTAAATGCGTATGAATTTATTGAAAAACTTGAAAATAAGTATGATGAAGAGGTGACAGAAGGTGGTACTACATTATCAACTGGTCAAAGGCAGTTACTTTCATTTGCTAGAGCTTTAGTTTTTAATCCTGAAATACTTATTTTAGATGAAGCTACTTCTAATATTGATACGCATACTGAAATGTTAATTCAAGATGCAATTGAAAAACTTATTAAAGATAGAACAACAATAATTGTTGCTCATAGATTATCTGCTATTAAAAATGCTGATAAGATTATAGTATTAAATAAAGGTGAAAAATAATTAAGTCTAAAAAAGTAAAAAAAGTACATTTTATAAGTATAAAAATAGTAAAAAACTCTTTTATTTTGACTTAATAAAATTTAAGGAGTATACTATTATTAGAGGTGATTAAATTGCTGAGAAAAAATATGCAATATTTAATAAAATGGAAAAATAAAAAAAATAAATTACCTATAGTTTTATTAGGAGCTAGACAAGTGGGGAAAACATATCTTATAAAAGAATTTGCTAAAGAACATTACGATGATTATATATATTTGAACTTTGAATTGGATAGCAATTTAAGGGAATTATATGAGAAAGATTTAGATCCAAAGAGGATACTTAGTGAAATCGAATTATATTTAAATAAGATAATTGACCCAGATAACATGTTGATAATATTTGATGAAATACAGATAGCTGAAAAAGCTATTACCGCATTAAAATATTTCGCTGAGCAATTACCTGAATATAATATTGTTTGTGCTGGAAGCTTACTTGGTGTTGCTATTCAAAGAGAAAGTTTTTCATTCCCTGTTGGTAAGGTTGAATTTCTATATCTATATCCATTCATGTTTGATGAATTTTTAATGGGTGTTGGAGAAGGTATATATATAAATAAAATTAATAGTTGCTATGAAAATAATGAAAAAATGCCTTTACCTATACATGAAAAATTAAATAATCTTTATAAGCATTATTTATGTATTGGTGGCATGCCTGCGGCTATAAACGAATATAATTATAGTAAAATGAATTTACAACATTTTAATAGGGACGTTCATCGAAATATAATAAATGCATATATTGCAGATATGAGTAAATACTGTAGCGGAACTGAATCAGTTAAAATACAGGCAATATACAGATCGATACCGGAGCAATTAGCTGGTGATAATAAGAAATTTAAATATAGTGTTGTTAAAAAAGGATCTAAAGCATCAAAATATGGTAGTTCTATAGAGTGGCTGATGCTTAGCAATTTAAATCTTGAGTGTTCTCTTATAAAAAGAGCTGAGTATCCTTTATCAGTATATAAGGAAAAGGGATATTTTAAAGTTTATTTGAATGATGTAGGATTATTAATGTCACTTTCGCAAATGCCTTTTAAAAAGGTATTACTTGAGAATGAACATAATTTATTTAAAGGTGCAATTACAGAAAATTATGTAGCACAGCATTTGAAAGTTAATAACAATGAATTGTATTATTGGAAGAAAAATAATTATGAAGTAGATTTTTTAGTAGATATAAATGAAGAAATTATACCTATGGAGGTAAAAAGTTCTGCAAATACTAGATCTAGAAGCTTAAAAGAGTATATTAGGTGTAATAATCCAGAGTATGCAATAAGAATCTCAATTAAGAATTTTGGATTCGATGGCAAAATAAAATCTGTACCACTTTATGCGGCATATTGTATTAATAATTAATCGATGAAAATATGTCTGTAAAATAAAGATAGTTGAATTATTAATTTAGTTAAGTACAAGGGTGAGGTCTGTCTATTTTATAATGTAAAATTAAAAAATGTAAGGAGATATTATGAAAAAAGTAATATTAGATGTAGATACTGGAATAGATGATGCTATTGCAATTATGTTAGCAGTAGGTAGTAAGGATATTGATTTAATAGGAATTACTACTTTAAGTGGAAATATTGAAATAAACAAAGCAACTATTAATACACTACGGGTTTTAAAAATATTAGGAAGAGAAGATATTAAAGTCTATAAAGGTGCTGAAAAGCCATTAGAACGAGAATTAGTTGATGCGTCGCATATACATGGTCCAGATGGTTTAGCTGGACAATTAAAAGACATAGAAGTTAAATATAATAATAAAAAATCAGCTTTTGAATTTTTAGAAAGCTCTATAAATAAATATGGAGATAATTTAAATATTATTATGACTGGGCCTGAAACAAATTTAGCAAAATTATTTTTAATGAAACCTGAATTAACTAGCAAAGTGAAGAATGTAATTGCTATGGGTGGAGCTATAGAGGTACATGGTAATAAAACTCCAACTGGAGAATTTAATATTGTAACAGATCCTGAAGCTGCATATAATTGTTTTAATTCTAAAATTGAAAATTTTACTTTAGTTAGCTTAGATGTGACTATGAAAGCTTTAATAACTAAAGAGGATTTAAACTTAATAAATAATAGATCTACTAGGAATATAGTTTATGGATTTACTAAAGCATATATGGAAAGATATTTTAAAAAATTTGGAGTTAGAGGTTGCCCTATGCATGATCCATTAACTGTATTATATTTAATAAACCCTAATATAATAACAATAGAAAAACAATATGTAACTGTAGAAAGAAGTGGTGAATTTACAAGAGGTATGACGGTTTGTGACTATAATAGTCACTTAAATAGAAAGGCAAATATAAATATTTGTAAAAAAATAGATGTTGAATTATTTAAAAAAGAATACTTTAAAATACTAAATCAATTAAAAATAAATAATTAAACAATAAAAAATATAAAAAGAAAGGTAGAAGTCAACTACTCACGACTGAAGTCGCGAGCTTGAAAAAGCTCTAGTTGATTAGTTTAAGTCTTAGTGCGACATGTTGGAATTTGAAAAGAATTTCCTAAATAAAATTTTTATTTAGAACTAAATGATTGACAAATCAAATGAAAAGGTAACGCTTGGAAGGGTTTGGTTTAATACTCCGAATTGCATCAGTTTTATTAAGAAAACTTTTGTAATAAGCTCGGTGAAGTCAGGTGAGAGTTACCGAAAAATAAGCAATAATCGAAAGCGCTCTAGTAGTAGAGTGTGTAATCCATAGCCTAGAACTCTATAAAATATCTAAGGTTAGAATGAAGTCTAAGAACTTCTGACGAATATGTGAATGTACGGGTCTAAATTAGGAATAATTAGAAATGATTATACCAGCAAAGTCTGGGGTTAGTGAGGTTTAGTAAGAATTGAGGTTATGAAAAACCTTGGTTATTAAAAAGAATAACCCAAGCTAACAGGCTCATAACATAAACCTACCGATATATTAAAAGATAAATCATTTGGAACGTGGTAAACCAATGACATTGAGGGCTTAATCCCTAGGAAGTGGAATGATGGAAAGGGTTAGAAACCTACAACACCATATTACATTGGTGAAAGTAGTGGCATAGTACCGAAGAAACCTTGATAATAAGAGGTGGAGGGATAGCCACAAGTCAAAGAAAAGATTAAATAAATTACTATTTGCATAAGGTTCTGGTGAGACTAAAAGAGTTGAAACTTTTAAGGAGTAGACGACTTATGCACGAGGAATATGAAGTAAATAAGAAAGGCACTTTAAGGAATAACGAGTACTATCAAATGCAAGAAACATTCGATGATTTATATAAGAAAAGTGAAAATAACGCAAACTT
>JAYEHA010000122.1:0-4118 GCA_034659335.1 Bacillota bacterium | reverse complement strand
AAAAAATGATAAAAATGTATTGAGTAAAAGTAGTATCGAAAAAATTGTAGATATTATTAATGATAGTATTATTTAGTGAGGTGAGATAAATGAAAAAAGTAAAACGGTTGAAATCAAAATCAAGAATAGCAATAATATCTCCATCTAATGGTTTACCATTTGTATTTAAAGAAATTTATGAATTAGGTTTAAAAAATCTTGAAAAGTATTTCGAATTTGAAATTGTTGAATTTCCATCATCACGTATGAGTCCTGAAGAATTATATAATAATCCTTCTTTACGAGCTAAAGATATTAATGATGCTTTTAATGATGATTCAATAGATGGAATTATAACATCAATAGGAGGATATGAATCGGTTAGAATTTTAGAGTTTCTTGATTTAGAGATAATTCTTAATAATCCCAAAATGATTATGGGTTTTTCAGATGCTACTACTTTTTTAACTTATTTAAATACATTAGGGATGGTTACTTTTTATGGGCCGAGTGTTATGGCAGGTTTTGCACAATTAGAACATATTGATAAGAGTTATAGGGAGTCTTTAAAAGAGTTTTTATTAAAACTTGAAACTCCATATAAATATATACCTTATAAGAAATACACTCATGGATATATTGATTGGTCAGATAAAGAACGTAGTGGAGAATGTCAAGAATTTATTCAAAGTGAAAGTTTAGATTTTTTCAATAAATCTGGAGTAGTTAAAGGTGAATTATGGGGTGGTTGTATAAGTGTCTTAGAATTTTTGAAGGGTACAAAATATTTTCCGAAACTAGATTTCTTTAAAGGGAAAATTCTTTTTTTTGAAACATCTGAAGAAAAACCTTCTCCAATGCGAGTAGGATATATGATAAGAAATTATGGGTCTCAAGGAATACTTAATGTTATAAATGGTATTATTTTTGGAAGACCTAAAGATTATTCTGTTAGTGAGGTAAAAGAATTAAGAAAAATTATAGAAGATATTATAAATATTGAATTTAAAATTGATAATTTATCTGTTGTTATGAATGTTGATTTTGGTCATACAGATCCAAAATGGATTTTGCCAATGGGTCTAGAAATATTATTAGATTCAAATAATAAAGAAATTGTTTTATTAGATAATCCTTTTTATTAAAAATAAAGATAACACTATATTGCGTACCTTCTGTGTTAAAATATAAAAATATAAAAATATAAAAATATAAAATAGTATTATTATATTTATGATATAATACATATATTAATGTGAAATATATATTATATGTGAGGTGGTTTATTATGAAGAGTATTAAAGGTACAGAAACAGAAAAGAATTTATTAAAATCATTTGCTGGAGAATCACAAGCTAGAATGCGTTATAATTATTTCGCTTCTCAAGCAAAAAAAGATGGATTTAGACAAATTGAAGCAATTTTTAATGAAACTGCTGATAATGAGAAAGAACATGCTAAAGTGTTTTTTAAATTATTAGAGGGTGGAGAAACAGAAATAACAGCAACATATCCTTCAGGAATAATTTTGTCGACATTAGATAATTTAAAAGCGGCTGCAAGCGGAGAGCATGAAGAACACTCTTTATTATATCCTGAATTTGCACTAGTTGCTGAAAAAGAAGGTTTCCCAATTATTGCTAATACATTTAAAATGATAGCGAAAGTTGAAGTTGAACATGAAACTAGATTTAGAAAATTGATTGAAAATATTGAAAATGAGAAAGTGTTTAAAAAAGAAAAAAAAGTGCGTTGGAAATGTAGAAATTGTGGATATGTACATGAAGGGAATGAAGCACTAAATATATGTCCTGCATGTAAGCATCCAAAAGAGCATTTTGAGGTTAAAGAAAGTAACTATTAGTATTCTAACTAAAAAAGATTTAAGTTTTTATGGCTTAAATCTTTTTTTTGGATATAATTGAATGTTTAATAAAGGATGTGAATTATGTTCAAATTAAAAGGATATTTAAAACCTTTTTTATTATTAATAATTATAACAATTTCATTTGTTTTTTTACAAGCTCAAATGGATTTAGCTCTTCCTAGTTATTTATCTGATATTGTTAATATTGGTATTCAAAATGAGGGGATATTTGAAAGCGTTCCTAAAATAATTAAAAGTGAGGATATGGATAATATTTTGTTTCTAGTAGATGATAAAGAAAAATCTATTATCTTAGATAGTTATGATTATATTGGTGATTCTAAGGAAATGTATAATAAATATATTAACGATTATAGTATTTTAAATTAAAATACTGGTTTTTACATAATTAAAGAAGTTTCTAAAGATAATGAAATGCTACTATTTAAAATTATTTCAGAAAAATTTGTTACGGTTGTCGATTTAAAGAAACTTGAAATAATGAATTCAAAATCAATAAGTAACTATTATAAATCATTGGGAATAGATACTAAAAAAATTCAAATTTCATATATATTGAAAATTGGCTTAATAATGATAGTTTTTACAATAATTGGAGCATTAAGTTCGATTTTAGTAGGTTTATTTGCTTCAAAAATAGCTGCAGGAGTAGCTAAAAATTTAAGAATTGATTTGTTTTCAAAAATTTTAACTTTTACTAATTATGAATTTGATAATTTTTCGACTGCTTCACTTATTACACGTTGTACGAATGATATTACACAAATTCAGACTGTTGTAGCTATGATTATGAGAATGATGTTTTATGCTCCATTAATGGGAATTGGTGGGATTATTAAAGCGTTAAATAAAAGTGCTTCAATGTCATGGATAATTGCGCTAGCAGTAATTGTACTATTAGGAGTAGTAGTTGTAATTTTTTCTATTGTTATTCCAAAATTTAAAAAAATACAAAAAATAATCGATAAAATAAATTTGATTATGCGTGAGCAATTAAGTGGAATGATGGTAATAAGAGCTTTTAATAATCAAGAATTTGAAGAAAAAAGATTTGATAAAACAAATATAAAATTAACAAATTTTAAGTTATTTACAAATAGAGTTATGTCTCTTCTTTTTCCAATTATGATGCTTATTATGAATTTAACTATGGTATTAATTATTTGGGTTGGAGCAAGGAATATAGCTGATTCAACAATGAATGTCGGAGATGTGATGGCGTTTATGCAATATGCTATGCAAATTATTTCTGCTTTTTTAATGCTTTCAATGATGTTTATTATGATTCCAAGAGCATCTGTTTCAGCATTAAGAATTGCAGAAATCCTTAAATCAGAAGTTGCAATAGTTGACCCAATTAATCCTAAAAAATTTATTAAAGAAACAGATGCTGATATTATATTTGAAAATGTTTATTTTAAGTATGATGATGCTTTAGAATATATGTTAAAAGATATTAGTTTTACAGCTAAGAAAGATGAAATAACAGCTATAATTGGTTCAACAGGTTCAGGAAAAACAACATTAATTAATTTAATAACTAGATTTTATGATGTAAATAAAGGGAAAATAAAAGTTAAAGATAGACTAGTTAGTGAGGTAAATCAAAATGAACTTAGAGATTTGATCGGTTATATTCCTCAAAAAACAATGTTATTTAGTGAGACTGTGGAATCTAATTTGAAATATGGAAATTCAAATGCCAATGATAAATTACTTTTAAATTCAATAAAGATAGCTCAAGCAGAAAATTTTATTTTAGAAAGTAAAGATGGTATTAAGAAAAAGATTTCTCAAAGTGCTCAAAATATTTCTGGAGGAGAAAAACAAAGGCTATCAATTGCTAGAGCGCTTGTTAAAAATCCTGAAATTTATATTTTTGATGATAGTTTTTCGGCTCTTGATTTTAAAACTGATGCATTATTAAGAAAAAATTTAAAGGAAGTAATAGTAAATAAAACGGTATTAGTTATTGCACAAAGAATTTCTACCATTAAAAAGGCTGATAAGATAATTGTTTTGGATAATGGTAAAATTGTTGGTGAGGGGACTCATAGTGAATTAATGATTGATTGTAAAATATATCAGGAAATAGCAAGTTCTCAATTATCTAAGGAGGAATTGGTTAGGGTAAAGTTATTGTAGGAAAAAAAATAAAGAAAAGTACCACTTATGTTATTATTAAAGTAGACAAACTCAAAATATAACAAGGGAGGCACTTTTCTTATGCTTAATAGTATACACGAATTTA
>JAYEHA010000121.1:0-4120 GCA_034659335.1 Bacillota bacterium | reverse complement strand
TTTCTTCATCAAGTTTCTTTTTCATTCTTTCTATTTCAATTCTTAAATTAATTGCTTCATCTCTTTCTTTTTCAGATATCTTTCTATCCTTTTCAATATGTGAAATAATCTCTTCAAATTGAACATTTTCTCTTTTAATATGCTTTTGAGCTTCATCAATAACATCATCAGATAATCCAAGTTTTCTTGAAATATCAAAAGCGTTAGATTTACCAGGAACACCAACTAAAATTTTATAAGTAGGACTTAAAGTTTCAACATCAAATTCAACACATGCATTTTCAATTCCATTTTCAATTAAAGCATATTCCTTTAACTCATTATAATGCGTAGTAGATACAGTTCTTACATTTTTTTTAAATAATTCTTTTAAAATACTTGTTGCTATAGCAGCACCTTCCGTAGGATCAGTACCTGCACCTAATTCATCAAATAATACTAAAGAATCACTAGTAACATTTTTAAGTATTTCTACAATATTTGTCATATGTGATGAAAAAGTTGATAAACTTTGTTCTATACTCTGTTCATCACCAATATCAGCATAAACTTCATTAAATATACTAATTTCAGTTCCATAATCAGCCGGTATATGTAAACCAGCCATAGTCATAATAGTTAATAACCCTATTGTTTTTAAAGCAACTGTTTTACCACCTGTATTCGGTCCAGTTATTACTAATGACGTAAATTCTTTACCTACCCATACATTTAATGGGACAACTTCATTTTTGATAATTAACGGATGTCTTCCATTTACAATTCTTATATATTTATCATTATTAATTCTTGGTACTATTGCTTCCATTTCTATTGATAAACTTGCTTTTGCAATAATTGCATCAATTTTCTTTAAAACAATTTGATTACTTAATATTCTATTAGATATTTCATTTATCTTAGCAGTAAGTTCATATAGAATTCTTTCAATTTCAACTTCTTCGTCCATTTTATAACCTTTTAACTTATTATTTAATCTTACAATAGCGTTAGGTTCTATATATAGTGTTAAACCACTGGCCGATCTATCATGAACAATACCTTTGATCATATTTTTATAATTACTCTTAACTGGAACAACAAATCTATCATTTTTAACAGTTATTAATGTATCCTGAAGATATTTTTGTGTTTTAGGATTACTAATAATATTGTCAAGTTTACTTCTAATATGTTCATTAGCCTTTCTAATATTAGTTCTAATCTTAAAAAGTTCAGGACTTGCATGATCTGATATTTCATCTTCACTAATAATTACTGAAGTAATTTCATCTTCTAAATACTTAAAAGACTGTATGGAATTAACTAAAGTATTTATAATAGGAAACCTTTTTTCTGATTTTTCAATTTTAACGATATACGCCTTTATTCTTCTAGCAGTACTCATTGTTGCTTTTACTTTTAAAATTTGTTTAATCGTTAAAAAGGAACCTATACTCGCTATTCTCATTTCGTCATTTAAATCATGTAAAACACCAAATGGAATTAATCCATAATTATTAATAATATCAACAACTTCTTTTGTTTCATTAAGTCTTTTCTTAACAGTCTCGATATCTTTATTAATTGCAATGTTTTGAATTTCATTTTCTCCTAAAGAAGAGCTAGTTTTACTTTCTAACATTTCAATAATTTTATAAAATTCAAGGACTTTTATTGCTCTTTTATTCATAAATTTCTCTCCTTATATAACTTTATTAAAAAAATGCCCAGTTGTTTTATCTAAGCTCATTTTATAATTATCTCTAATAGTAATAAAATCTTTTACAATTTCATTATTAACTAAAAAAATATGACTTTTTATTACTTCTCTCATCAACTTTTCATCTTCACCTGTAAAATTAACTGTAAAAACATCAATATTGGAATTAAGTAAATCTCTGTAATTATCTAACATAAATAGAGTTTTACTATAAAGTATTTCTAATACATTATCATTTATATAATTAAGCTTAAATTGTTCATCAAATGAATCTCTTAATACAAGATTTTCACCTTTTTTAATAAAATTATATTTTGTTGTCATTACAGGAATACGTCCATATATAATAGCTTCTGTTTCTATATTAGTGAAACTAGATATTTCATTCATTTCTTCTAAAGTTAATTCAGGCGATAAAACTATTCTCTTTATATTTTTATTTAAATAAAAATTCGTTGATAATGAATTAAAAATATTTAATCCATAATTAGCGCTAATTATTTCATTTTCAAGAAAATTTAATTGCCCAATATTTCCAATTTGAAATTTTATATTTTTATTTTTAAAATAATTTATTTTTTCATATTCATCACTTGATGTAATTCTATAAAGTGATAAATAAATGTTTTTACCATTTGATAATTCTAAAGCTTCATCAAATGAATCAATATCAGAATAATAAATTCCATCTACATTATAATCAAGTACTATTTTTAAATCAGCAATATTATTAACTTTAATAAATAATTTTTTTTGATTATTTTTCTTTCTTTTAGTTTTTTTAAGCGCCATTTTTACATCTTCTCTACCATATCTATTTTTTCTAACTTGATCTAGTTTTTCTATTACTAATCTTCTTAATAAATTGATTTGACTAATAGGTATAAAAATATTTTCATCACAATCAAGACTTATGTTATTCACCTTATATGGAGTATTTCCTAATTTATTCAAATTTTTTATTATTTTTTCTTCAGTTACTGGTTTATTACTAGCTTTTTGAACTATAAAATCAATAGAATCTTCAACAGTATTACCTAATTCATCTTTTATTATTAATATAGGATTTTGATCAATTTTTATTTTAACTAAAAAATCAATTTTTATTTCAAGTGATTTATCATTTAAAATTTTATCAATTACTTTATTATATAGTACATCATATGTTTTATATAAATTATCACCAGGTATAGCTTTTTTCATAAATTTTATTTTAACTTTCTCACCTTTTTTAGCTTCACTAACTTTTATATCATTTACTAATATTACTTCTATTCTTGAACCAACAGAAGTGGAATTACGTCTTATTTGAATTTCATCTTGCAATATAATATCAACTTGTAAAACTAACTCAATATAATTGTTTTTTACATTATCAATTTTACCAATATAATACCCTACATTCCCCGGTGAATTTTCAGTAATAAAATTACTATTTTCTTCATTAAAGAGAAATCCTTTAGTAAAATTTCTATTAAAAACTTTTCTTAAATTATTCTGATTTAACCCTGTTTTATAGGCATCTACTACCGTATATACATATTCTTTTGTCTTCATTCTACCTTCAATTTTTAATGAAGAAATATCTAATTCTCTTAATTCTTCTAAATATTCAATAGTTGAAAGGTCTTTAGGAGAAATCAAATAACCAGCTTTTACTATATTTTGGCTATTCATATCAATTAATTCATATTTTTTTCTACATGGTTGGGCACATTTTCCTCTATTTCCACTTCTTCCACCAATAAAACTACTCATTAAGCATTGGCCAGAATATGAAACACATAATGCTCCATGAACAAAAATTTCTAACTCAACATTTGAATTTGCTTTAATTTTTCTTATTTCCTCTATTGATACTTCCCTTGAAAGTATTACACGACTAAATCCCATCTTTTCAAGAAATTTTACATCCTCTAAGCTATGTGCAGTCATCTGCGTTGAAGCATGTAAATCAAAATCAGGCAATTGTTTCTTCACTGCTTGTGCTATTCCAATGTCTTGAATAATTATTGCATCAACATCAATAGAATATAAAAATTTTATATACCCTAAAACTTTACCAATTTCATTTTCTTTAACTAAAGTATTTACAGTAATATAAACACTAACATTTCTTATATGACAATAATCCACTACTTCTTGAAGTTGATCTTTTGTAAAATTCTTTGCAAAACTACGTGCTCCAAATTGCTTTCCTGCTAAATAAACAGCATTCGCTCCTGCTAAAACAGCAGCTTCTAAATTTTCATAATTACCAGCCGGCGCTAATATTTCTATATCTTTCATAATACCTCCAACCAAAAAAAGTGGCATTTACCACTTAATTGCTATGTCGTTCATCAAATTCATTAATAAAATCATCAAGTTCCTTTTTTGATTCATTAATTATTTTATCTTTTTCACTTATTTTATACT
>JAYEHA010000120.1:0-4173 GCA_034659335.1 Bacillota bacterium | reverse complement strand
AAATTAAAAAGGTTTTTAACAACAGGTCTACTTATTTCTTTATCAATTTCATCTAGTGTATAATAATGCCTATTAATATTTCTTCCCATTTTAGTTTTTTCAAGTAATTCAATATCATTTTTTCCTGCTAAAAGTCCAACATAATAAACTTGTGGTATTCCTGGAGAAAAAAACTGTATTGCTCTTGATAATAAATAGGCTTTATCATTATTTCCAAGAGCTGAATAATATGTGCAATTAATTTGATAAATATCAAGATTATTATATTTCTCTGAACTATATACTTTCTTTGCACTTCCACCTTGTGAATATAACGCTTCTCTTGTGAAATCCACTTCTTTTTCAGTCATTAAATCTTTAACATCAACTACACCAATACCATCATGAGTATCTAAAGTAGTAAATTGTTTTTTTGGTGCAATTTTTAACCAGTTGATTAAATTTGATTTTTTACCACTATAAAGCGCATGTAAAACTAACATCGGAAGAGCAAAATCATAAACATAATATCCTTTATTCGCAAGTTTCAATTGAATTGAATAATGTTCATGTATTTCCGGCAAAATAATTGCGCCTTTATTATTTGCAACTTTTTTTACAAAATCAAGTATTTCCCAAGTATCAGGCTCAACAAAAAAACAATTTGTATCGATTTTTTTAGTTACATATGCAAAAGCATCTATCCTTATTATCTTTGCTCCTCTATCACAAAGATTCTCAATTGAATCCTTTATAAATAACCTTGTACTATCCTTAGTAATATCTAAATCAACTTGTTCTTCATCAAACGTACACCATATCTTCTCTTTTGAACCATCATTAAACTCAACATCTATATATGGAGCTCTAGGTTTCCTTTTATATATTTTATCAACTTGACTTTTAGTTGGCTCACCATTTGGCCAAAAATCACTATATTTAATAAAAAAATCATAATACATTGACTCTTCTTTTTTATCTAAAAAGTCATTGAAATACTTAGAAGATTTTGAGATATGATTAAGCATAAAATCATACATTAAAGTATTATTTTTACTTATTTTCATTAAATCCTTCCATCTGCCAAACTCAGCATCTACTTCTTCATAAGTTAAAGGTGCAAAACCTCTATCAGCTGATGAAGGATAAAATGGTAATATATGCACACCTTTTATAATATTTTTTAAATAATTTTCTAATATATAATCTAAATCTTTAAGATTTTCCCCTAAACTATTTGCATAAGTTATAAGCATAATTTCATTTTTCATAAACCCTCCAATGTAACCGGTTACCTAAATGCCGAAAAATAAGATCCCAAATAATGGGACCTTTCTATTTTACAATACTCTAGTTCTTCCAGCGTATACTATACCTTTTTCTGAATCTAAAGTAATTAACGCTCCATCTTTTATTGTAGAAGTCGCATTTTTAGCTCCAACAATTGCTGGAATACCAAGTGAAACTGCAACAACAGCTGCATGTGAAGTATATCCACCTTCTTCAACTATTAATCCAGCAGCATTTTCTACATACTTCATAAGTTCTTTATCAGTTGCATTTGTAACAATAATATCACCAGGCTTAAATTTCTCTTCGCCATCTTTAACATTTTTAACAATACATACATTTCCAGTAATTACTTGTTTCCCAAGTCCAGTTCCTTTAACTAAAATATCACCTATTAACTGAACTTTCATTAAGTTCGTTGCACCCGCAACACCAACTGGAACTCCTGCAGTAATTACAACTAAATCCCCATGCTTAATATATTTATTTTCTTTTGCTTTTTCAATAGTAAGATCAAATATTTCATCTGTTGATGTAACTTCTTTAATTAATACTGATTCTACTCCCCAAATTAGCGCTAATTTTCTTCTTACAGCTTCATGTGGTGTAGCAGCAACAATAACTGATTTTGGTCTAAGTTTTGATATTTTTCTAGCAGTAAAACCAGAAGCTGTTGCAGTTAAAATTGCAGTAGCTTTTAAATCTAAAGCTGTAGTACATGTCGCATGTGATACAGCAAAAGTTACTCCAGTTTCAGGAATTCCAGCAACTTTTTCTTTTAATAATGTTTGATAATCAATAGCCTCTTCAGCTGATTTAGCAATTGATACCATTGTTTTTACAGATTCAACTGGATAACTACCCATAGCAGTTTCACCTGAAAGCATAATTGCATCAGTTCCATCAAATATTGCATTTGCAACATCTGTAGTTTCTGCTCTAGTTGGTCTAGGATTTCTAATCATAGAATCTAACATCTGAGTAGCAGTTACAACTGGTTTCCCTTGAGCATTACATTTTCGAATCATCATTTTTTGTGCAATTGGAACTTGTTCTAATGGAATCTCTACACCTAAATCTCCTCTAGCTACCATTATGCCATCAGAAACTTCTATTATCTCATCTATATTGTTAACACCTTCTTGATTTTCAATTTTTGAAATAATATGAATATCATGTGCATTATTATCTTCTAATACTTTTCTAATTTCTAAAACATCACTTGCTTTTCTAATAAATGAAGCCGCAATGAAATCTATTCCGTTTTCAATTCCAAAAATAATATCTGCTTTATCTTTATCAGTAATTGCTGGTAAATTTATACTAACGCCAGGCACATTTACACCTTTATAGTCTTTAACTGGTCCATCATTTAAAACTTTACATTTAATATCTTTACCTTCAAATTCAACTACTTCTAAACCAATCAGACCATCATCAATTAATATACTGTCACCTATAACTACATCATTAATTAACCCTTTATAAGATAAACAACATCTGTTTTGATCACCTTTACACTCTTCACTAGTAAAAGTAAAAAACTGTCCTTCTTTTAAATTTACAATATCTTCTTTGAATAATCCCGTTCGTATTTCTGGTCCTTTTGTATCAAGTAACAAAGCAACAGGTTTGTTTAACTCAGCTCTTACTTCTTTAATCATATTTACTTTACCCAATTGTTCTTCATGAGAACCATGTGAAAAGTTTAATCTTGCAACATTTAAGCCGCTTTCAACTAACTCAGCAAAAACTTTTTTATCCGAACTAGCAGGACCAATTGTACATATTATCTTTGTTTTTTTCATTATTACTCTCCTTAAATCCCAAAAAATTCTTTTTTTATTACTAAATTGATAAAATTTGTGTTAATTTATATAAATCTTTATCAATTTCTCTAGGTATTAATAACGCTTTATTAATATCAATACTAATAATTTCATTACCTTTTATACCCACTACTTCACTACTGCGCCCCTCTATTAAGAGTTCAACAGCTTTTGCACCAAACCTACTTGCAAGTACTCTATCATAAGGCGTTGGGGTTCCGCCTCTTTGTAGATACCCTATTACACTTACTCTAGTTTTTATTCCAGTTTTTTTCTCAATTGTCTCAGCTAATTCATAGGGTTTACCTACACCTTCAGCTAATAAAATAATACTATGAAGTTTGCCTCTGTTTTTACCTCTAATTAGATTTTTACAAATATCATTAATATCATAATCAATTTCAGGAATAATAATACTCTCTGCACCTCCTGCTAACCCAGCATATAGTGCAATATCTCCACAATTTCTTCCCATTACTTCAATAATATTTGTTCTTCCATGTGCGGTAGAAGTATCCCTAACATTTCCAATTGCATTTACCACTGTATTAAGTGCAGTAAAAAATCCGATTGTATAATCTGTATATCCCAAATCGTTATCAATAGTAGCAGGTATACCTATAGTAGGAATACCCAATTCACCCAATTTTTGTGCACCTCTAAAAGATCCATCCCCACCAATAACTATTAGTCCATCAATATTAAAAACTTTTAATACCTCAACAGCTCTAACTACACCTTCAGGTTCCATAAACTTTTTACATCTTGCAGATCTTAATTTTGTACCACCTCTATGAATAATATCTCCAACAGATGCTACATCCATGTCAACGATATCTCCATCTAATAAACCTGAAAAGCCTCGATTAATTCCAGAAACTTTTAAGCCATTAAATATTGCAACTCGAACTACAGCTCTAATCGCAGCATTCATACCTGGAGCATCTCCTCCACTTGTTAAAACAGCAATTCTCTTCATAATAATCACTCCAATTAATAACTCAACATAGCTATTTTATTACTTTTTCACAAATAATTCAATAGCATTTATTAATAATATTAAAAAAATTTAATT
>JAYEHA010000119.1:0-18874 GCA_034659335.1 Bacillota bacterium | reverse complement strand
AATTATATGAGGTGGAAAAATGAAAATGGCAAAGTATTTCGATCATACTATATTAAAACCAGATGTGAAAAAAGAAGATGTTATAAAAATTTGTGAAGAGGCAAAAGAATTTGATTTTTATTCTGTTTGTATTAATCCATATTATGTTGGATTAGTAAAAGAGCAATTAGAGGAAACGGATGTAAAAGTAACTTCAGTTATTGGTTTTCCATTAGGAGCATCAATTAGTGAAGTAAAGGCATTTGAAGCACAGAAAGCTATTGAAGACGGTGCGGATGAAATTGATATGGTAATCAACATTAGTGCACTTAAAAATAAAGATTATAGTTATGTTGAAAATGATATTAAAGCTGTAAAAGAAGTTTGTAAAGATAAAGCTTTATTAAAAGTAATTATTGAAGCTTGTTTATTGACTGACGATGAAAAAATTAAAGCATGTGAATTATCCCAAAATGCTAAAGCAGATTATGTTAAGACTTCAACTGGATTTTCTACTGGCGGAGCTACAGTTCATGATGTAAAATTAATGAGAGAAACTGTAGGGCCAAGTATGGGAGTGAAAGCTTCTGGTGCTGTTAGAGATCTAGAAAAGGCGAAACAAGTTATAGAAGCGGGTGCAACAAGAATCGGTGCTAGCGCATCTGTTGGAATTGTTAAGGGTGAAGTTTCAACTTCAGATTATTAATTATTAATTATTAAAATTTAATAAAATTTTAATTTGAATTTTTATGTTCAATAATATAAAATATACTAGATTAGGAAAGAGGTATATATGTATTATTCAAGAAATGGTGGATGTTTATTTATAAGTGTTATATTAATATTAATAATTTTGATGTTTGGTTTTTTTACTAGATTACTTTTTACACCTGCTGGTTTAACAATAGCCTTATTATTTGTAGGTTACTATTTTATAACAAGCAAATCAAGACCAACTGTAAATACTGATGATGATGAAGTAGAAATAAAAAATAGTGATGCTTTTAATGAATCGGGATTAAATGATGAAGAATTTAATCGTGAGGCAGAAGATATAAGTTTTAAAGAAATTGATTAATTAAGTGGATTCCTATAGGTTTCTGCTTATTTTTTTGATATAATAAAAATGGTGGTGATACTATTGAAAAGTTATAGAAAAGAATTATGGATTCACACACAAAAAAGACGTGAATTTATTAATGTTACAGATAAAATTGAAAATTGTTTAATAGAAAGTGAAATACTTGAAGGTTTTGTTTTAGTTAATGCTATGCATATTACGGCAAGTATATTTATTAATGATGATGAAAAAGGTCTTCATAATGATTTTGAAAGATTTTTAGAAAAATTGGCGCCAGAGAAACCATATAGTTTTTATGAACATAATGGCTTTGAAGATAATGGTGACGCACATATCAAAAGGACTATTATGGGAAGAGAAGTTGTAGTTGCAATAACTAATGGTAAGTTAGATTTTGGACCTTGGGAACAAATTTTTTATGGTGAATTTGACGGAATGCGAGATAAAAGAGTACTCGTAAAGATTATAGGTGAATAAATATGAAAACAAAAATTAATATTAATGTAATTGTAATTATTACTGTTGCAATTATTATTTATTTAGTTATGAGTAATCCGACTTTTTTATTGGCATTAGATAAAGCAATATCTCCGATACTGTTTGCTTTTGCAATTGCTTATGTATTAGATAAATTTGTTGTTATGTTGACTAATAAAACAAAAATATCGAGAAAGTTTGCGATATTATTAACTCTAGGAATATTGATAGTTATTTTAATTATATTATTTGCTATAGTAGTACCAAATTTAATTGAAAATATAGTGAGTTTAATAGATTTGTTATCGGAGATTGATAATTTTGAAATGCCTTTAAAATTTACAAATTTTATTGACAATGAGTATTTTCTTGAAATTAATAATTATATTCAAAATTCATTTGAAACAATTATTAGCAAAATTGGTGAGATAAGTGGACAACTTTTAAAATCTGTTCTTTCTCAAGCATTTGCAATTACATCTGGAATATTTAGATTTATTATAGCATTTGTTATTGCGCTTTATATGTTAGTAGATAAAAAAGATTTAAGTGTAAGATTAAAAAGATTATTATTTGCATACACTGATTATAAAAATTCACTTAATGTTATAAGAATAATTGAGATAGCTGATAGTATTTTTTCTGATTTTTTTATTGGTAAATTAATTGATTCAACTATAATTGGTGTTTTATGTTATATATTTTCAACACTATTTGGGATACCAAATTCATTGTTAATTGCTGTAATAATTGGAATTACAAATATGATTCCATATATTGGGCCATTTATTGGTGCTGTACCTGTAATAATAATTACGTTACTTATTGCACCTAGTAAAACTATAGCAATTAGTATATTAATTTTAGCATTACAACAATTTGATGGATTAGTATTAGGTCCTATAATTTTAGGTGATAAAATGAAAGTTAGTGCATTTTGGATTATTGTGGCTGTTACAATTGGTGGGGCATTAAATGGATTTATTGGGATGTTATTAGGCGTTCCAGTATTAGTGTTATTTAAAACAGTAATGGAAGAAATTGTAAGTGATAAATTAGAAGAAAAGAATCTTATTGGGATAGATGAACTTAAAATTCCTCAAAAAGAGAAAAAAGAGAGTATTATTAAAATTTTTAAGCATAAAAAAATATAATTTATTTGACATACTATGATTATATCATTAAAATAAGTATGACAGATTTGAAAGGGGAATAAATGGAAGAGGCTATGTTAGTAAAAGAGATTAATAGATTAAAAAAAGAAAAAAATGCAATAATATTGGCACATAATTATCAAATACCTGAAATACAAGAAATTGCGGATATTCTTGGTGATTCATTAAGACTTAGTATAGAAGCTGCAAAGACTGATAAAGATATTATTGTATTTTGTGGTGTTAGATTTATGGCTGAAAGCGCAAAATTATTAAGTCCTGGGAAAAAGGTATTGTTACCAGCTTTTAATGCTGGATGTCCAATGGCTGATATGGAAGATGCAGAATCATTAATAAGGATGAAACAACAATATCCAGGAGTGCCAGTGGTTACTTATGTAAATTCTAATGCTGATGTAAAAGCAGAAACTGATATTTGTTGTACATCTTCTAATGCTATAAATGTAGTTAAATCGATAAAAGCTGATAAAGTAATTTTTGGACCAGATAAAAATTTAGGGGCATATGTTCAACAATTTGTGGATAAAGAAGTTATTTTATGGGACGGATTTTGTCCAACTCATAATGCAGTTACACCAGAAGAAGTATTGGATATAAAATTAAAAAATCCTAATGTAAAAATAATTGTTCATCCTGAAGCACAGCCAAGTGTAGTAAAATTAGCTGATTTTGTTGGATCTACTTCTCAGATGATAGATTATGTAAAAGAGTCTACTGATAATAAGTTTTTTATTGGAACTGAAATGGGTATATTAAATATTATGAGGAAAGAAAATCCTTTTAAAAATTTTCTTTTGCTTTCACATAAACTTATTTGTATGGATATGAAAAAAACAGATTTAGAAGCTTTATATATTTCGTTAAGAGATGAAAAATACGAAGTAACAATTGATGACAATATTAGAGATAGAGCAAGAAAATCTTTAGATAAGATGATTAGTATATTTTAGGAGAATAAAATAAAATGGAAAAAACATTGAGTCAATCTGTAGATGAAGAAAATTCTTTTTATGATGTTGTAATAATTGGAACTGGTATTGCTGGATTGTATACTGCATTAACTTTAGATTCGAAATTTAATATTATGCTTATTACTAAAGATAAAATGTATGAATGCAATTCTAATTATGCTCAAGGTGGAATTGCTGCTGCCCTTGAAGAGAGTGATTTTAATAATCATATTAATGATACTTTACAAGCGGGAAGTAATTATAATGATAAAGAAGTAGTTGATATTGTTATAAAAGAAGCTAGAGAAAATATCTTAAAACTTATTGAATTTGGAGTAAATTTTGATAAAAATTCTGATGGTAGTTTGCGAAAAACAAAAGAAGGTGGGCATTCAAAGTCAAGAATTGTTCACTATAAAGATTCAACTGGTGAAGAAATAATACGTGCACTTACAAAAGAGGTTAAGACAAGAAGCAATATTGATGTATTTGAAAATACATTTTGCGTAGATTTAATTAAAGAAAACGATTTAATTAATGGTGTTATTTTACAAAAAAATATGAAAACATTTGAAGTAAGAACATCTAAAGTTATAATTGCATCTGGTGGAATAGGTAAATTATTTGAAAATTCAACAAATTCGTTAATTTCAACTGGTGATGGTATTGCTCTTGCGCTTAAATCGGGAGCAAAAGTGATAGATATGGAATTTATTCAATTTCATCCGACAGGTTTGAATATTGATGAGAAACGAAATTTTTTAATTTCTGAGGCTTTAAGAGGCGAAGGGGCAATACTTCGAAATCAAAGAGGCGAGAAATTTATGAAAAAATATCATCCTTTATTAGATTTGGCACCCCGAGATATTGTATCTCAAAGTATTATAGAAGAAATGGAAAAAGAGAAAATTGATGGGGTATTTTTAGATATTACTCATAAAGATTCTGATTATGTAAAAGAAAGATTTCCGCAAATATATGCACATTGTTTGGAATTTTCGATAGATATTACAAAAGAATATATCCCTGTAATACCAATTCAACACTATTTAATGGGTGGAATTCAAGTTGATTTAAATGGGAAAACATCTGTTAATAATTTATATGCTTGCGGTGAAGTTTCGCGTACTGGCATACACGGTGCTAATAGATTAGCAAGTAATTCATTACTTGAAGCGATTGTTACTGGAAATAGAATATCAAAAAATATTAATAGTTATTTACAAAAAAAAGATGGTAAAAAAGCAATAAAATATTATGATGCTAAGATTATTAATGACTATGATTATGAAAAAGAAATTTTAGAAATTAGAAACATTATGAGTTCAGACGCGTTTATTGTTAGATATCAATCTAGGCTTAAAAAAGCATTAGAAAAAATAAACAATTTAAATAGCTTATTAGAAAAAAATAATACAATTCAATATTATGAAGTGAGAAATATGCTTATTGTTTCAAAAAAAATAATTGAGGATTCAATAAATAGAAAACAAAGTTTAGGGAGTCATAAAATTGTTAACGAAAAGTAAATCGGAGGGAATATGGTAAATAAATTTTTACTTGAAGATTGTATTAAAAGAGCTATTATTGAGGATTTAAATAATGGAGATGTTACAACAGATAATTTAATAGGCGATAGACATATTTCATCAGCAAAGATGACAGTAAAAGCAGATGGAATTGTATCAGGTTTTTTTGTAGCAAAGAAAGTTTTTGAAATGATTGATGATGAAATAGTTTTTCATATGCTTGTTAAAGAAGGTGATTTTATAAAAAAAGGAACCGATATTTTAGAGTTACATGGTAAAACTAAATCAATTTTAAAAGGGGAAAGATTAGCACTTAATTTTATGCAAAGAATGTCAGGTATTTCTACTTTAGCGAATAGTTTTAGTGAAATAGTCAAAGATTATGATGTAAGAATAGTTGATACTAGAAAAACAACTCCTAATTTAAGGTTTTTAGAAAAAGTTGCAGTAAGGTTAGGCGGTTGTTATAATCATAGATATAATTTATCAGATGCAGTTATGATAAAAGATAATCATATTATTGCAGCCGGAAGTATAAAAAATGCAGTAAATAAAGTAAGAGAAAATATTTCTCATACAACTAAAATTGAAGTGGAAGTTCAAAATTTAGATATGTTAAAAGAAGCTCTTGAAGTTAATGCAGATATTATAATGCTTGACAATATGACAAATGAAATGATGGAAGAAGCAGTAATGATTGCTGATAAAAAAGCTATAATTGAAGCTTCAGGTGGGATAAACGAAAATACTATTCTTGGAGTTGCAAAGACTGGTGTAGATATAATTTCACTAGGAGCTCTTACGCATTCATATGTTTCATTAGATATAAGTTTAAATATTCAATAATTATCATGTGAGGAGAATAATATGAGTATTTTTGTAATAGGTCATAAAAATCCAGATACCGATTCTATAACTGCTGCAATTACATATTCAAATTTAAAAAGAAAATTAGGATATGATACAGTACCTTATAGATTAGGAGAAGTAAATTTAGAGACGGAATATGTCTTAGATTTTTTTAATGTAGATGAAATTAAATATATTGAAAATGTTAAGATTCAATTAAGTGATTTGAAATATAATATGATTAAGCCACTAACTCCTAATGTATCTGTTCAATATACTTATAATTATATGAATCAAAATAAAGTGAGAACTCAACCAATAGTTGATGAATCAAATAGATTAATAGGTATTGTTACAATGCGAGATATTGCAATGAGTTTAATTAGTGGAGATTATTATAAAATTAATACATCACTTTTAAATATTCAAAGTGATTTAAATGCAGATATTATTAATAAAGGTGAGGAGTTAGTAAGTGGAGAAATGTTATTAGTTGCTTATCATTATAAAACGGTTAAAAAGCATAAACTAATAAATGAGATGTCTATAGTGATTGTTGGTGATAGATATGATGTTATTAAATTATGTCTTGAAAGAAAAGTAAAATTAATTATTATAACAGGTGGAGCACAACTTCCAGAAGAGCTATTAGCTTTATGTAGAAATAGTGAGGTGAGTGTAGTTATAACTCCTTTTGATTCTTATACAACTGCTAAATATATGAATCAAGTTAATTTTGTATCTTTAATTATGATTAAAGAAGTTATAAAGTTTAATTCAAATGATTATTTAGATTATTTTAAAGAAGAAATTCAAAATCATTCACATTCGAAATATCCTATTGTTGAAAAAAACGGGAAATATTTAGGAATGGTTAGTAGAAGGCATATATTAAATCCAGGTAAGAAAAAAGTTGTATTAGTTGATCATAATGAATATAGACAAAGTGTTGAAGGTTTAAAGCAATCAGAAATAATTGAAATAGTAGATCATCATAAATTAGGAGATATTTCAACAGAACTTCCTATTACATTTAGGAATTGCCCGGTTGGAAGTACTAATACAATTATTTATCAGATGTATAAAGAAAGTGATATTGAAATTGATGAAAAAAATGCTGGATTAATGTTATCAGGATTAATATCTGATACACTTTTTTTAAAATCACCTACAACGACTTTAATAGATAGAATGGTATTTGATGAGTTAAAAGAAATTGTTAAAATTGATGTTGGTGAATTTGCCACAAATATGTTTAAAAAAGGTACTACTTTAGTAGGACAAAGTACCGAATCAATATTTAATAGAGATTTTAAAGAATTTAGATTATATGGTGAAAAAGTAGGAATAGCTCAAGTTTTTACGCTTGATGTAAAAGAGGTATTTGATAGAAAAGAAGAGTTTGCTCAATATATTCATCGAATATTTACTCAAAGGAATCATTCTTTAACATTACTTTTAATTACAGATATTATTAAAGAGGGCTCATATTTGCTTTATGAGTCGAAGAATAATCAATTATTATCAGTTGCCTTAGGAATAAAAATTAATCAAGGTGATTATGTAGACAAATTAGTTTCAAGAAAAAAACAAGTTTTACCTAAAATAATGGAAGCGATAACGATTTTGAAATAAAAAAGACGATTTTATAATTGAAATCGTCTTTTTCGTTTTAAAGAGTATTTAGTGAAAATTATTTTTTTAAAAATTTATATGCTTTTTCAATATTATCCCTAGTACCTACTAGGAAAACTTGATTTTTTTCCTTAATAACTTTATCTCCTCTTGGAAAAATATAATTATCGTTTTCTACATCAAATATTCCTGCTATGACGGTTTCATCAGGAAATTTTTTATCTTTAGAGATTTCTGAAACTGTTTTACCTGAACAATTTGCATTTTTAGGTATAGTGATTATTGAAATTCTCGCTTTCCCATTGCTTAATGATGCGACATTTCTAATTTCTGGGTTATCAATATCTAAGACAAATTTATTTACTAACATTTTAACGGAATGACCAATATTTGTAGCGCCTGCTATTTCATATGCTTCTTTATAATCGGGATCTCTCATTCTTACAAAAATATTTTCAACTTTAAAATTTTTTGCAAGAATTGAAAATAGAAGATTATGTTTATCATAACGCATAGCTGCAATTGCATAATCAGCTTTTTCAATGCCAGCTTCTCTTAAAATATTGATGTTTGTAGCATCGCCGTGTATTGCAACTGCACCATATTTAGAATAAATTTTTTCGCATAATGTAATATCTTCATCTATAACGACAATATCATGTTTTTCACTTAAATTTTCAACTATTCCTCGGCCAACTATTCCTGCACCTGCTATAACAATATACATATTTCCTCCTTTTACTTCCATGCACGCTTATTAAATAAAATAAATATTGGTATTAATTCTAATCTTCCTGCTAACATTCCAATTGAATATGTTAATTTAATTACAGGAGATAATGAGGCCATTTTTTGAACTGAAAAATAAAACGGTCCAATGTTTCCTACGGCTGATGCCATTCCAGAAAATGATTGGAAAGCATCTAAATCAGAAAAAAGTGCTGTAATTGCAGCTCCAATTATAATTAAATATATCCATCCAAATACTAATGCAGGAATTCTAAGTAATTCATCTTCTGGAAGTATTGAATCTCCAACTTTAACTGGAATTACAGCATGTTTTGGCATATATATTTTTTTTATTTCTTTTCTAAATAATTTTCTTAAAACTTCGAGTCTTATTACTTTTATTCCGCCAGAAGTAGAACCAACACAACCACCGATAATCATTAACAGAATAAATACTTGTTTCGCTATACTTGGGAAGAAAGAGCTACCAATATCTTCCGTACCAAATCCTGTTGTTGTCATTAAAGAAATAATTTGAAATATAGTTTTTCTAAAAATTTCTTCAGTATTTATAAACCATTCGTTATTCATTGAAAAAATTCCGAATATAATTATTACTGTAAATAATAAGATGTATTTAATAAAAGCTTTAAATTCTTCATCGTGAAAGACATATCTTGGTGAACCTGATAAAACTTTAAAGTGAACTAAGAAGTTTACTCCTCCTAGGAACATAAAAAATGTAATAATATATTCAATTGCTTTAAAATGGATATAGCCATTTTGCTGATAAAAGCCCACTGAAGCGTCATGATTTGAAAAACCACCAGTAGATAATGATGTTAAACTATGAAGCAGTGAATCAAACAAGGGCATACCAGCTATTTTCAAAAGAATAATTTCGATTATTGTAAAAAATAAATAGATAATCCAAAAATACGTAATGGTTTTATATATGTTTGGAACTGGTCTTGATGAATTTATTTTATGACTTTCAGCACCGAATAATTGCCAAATTCCACCATCAACATTGAAAGTGATAAATAAGAAAAAAGTTAATATTCCAAGTCCGCCAAGCCATTGTATAAATGCTCTCCAAAATAAAATAGCTTCTGACATTGCGTCAAGTCCTTGAAATACGGTTATACCTGTTGTAGTAAAACCAGAAACTGATTCAAAAAAACTATCGATAAAACCTTTTTCTAATCCGATAGTAAAAGGTAAGCCGCCAATAAATGATATTATAATCCAAGCAATTGCACAAAGTAGCATACTTGAAGATAAATCAAGATTTGCTTTGTGTTTTCTAGTTAGAAAAATAATTATTATACCTAAAGAAAATGAAAAAATACTAGGATAAATAAATGCTTTAGTTATTTTTATAGGCTCATTATAGATAAAAACAACTATTAAAGGTGTTAATAATAATAAGCTCAATAGGAATAGTAATGAACTTAATAATTTTAAAATTGAAATAATTTTTTTCTGCATATATAATTTCCTCCTTACTTAATATTACTTATACCAAAAAAAAGAGAATATTCACAAATAATTTAAAAAAATAAAAATATATAAAACTTATATATATACTTGATTATAATCAGTTTATAAGATATCATTATTTTGATTGAAAGATTGTAAATCTTAAGGAGGAGTTATGAAAGATATTAATATTAAAAATGTAAATACAATTAAGGTGTTATCAGCGGAAGGTATACAAAAAGCAAATTCAGGTCATCCTGGATTACCATTAGGTGCAGCAGATTTTGTTTATACTTTATTTGATAAAGTTATGAAGCATAATCCTAATAATCCTAATTGGGATGATAGAGATAGATTTGTATTATCAGCAGGACATGGTTCAATGCTACAATATACTTTGTTACATCTTTATGGTTATGGCTTGAAAATTGACGATTTAAAGAATTTTAGACAGCTTGGGAGTCTTACACCAGGGCATCCTGAATATAAGCATACAAAGGGAATTGAAGTTACAACTGGACCGTTAGGGCAGGGAGTTGCAAATGGTGTTGGATTGGCTATTGCTGAAACTAAATTAGCTGAAAGATTTAATAAGGAAGATATGAAAATTGTTGATCATTATACTTATGTAGTAGCTGGAGACGGCTGTATGATGGAAGGAATTAGTTCAGAAGCTTCATCATTTGCTGGAACTTTAGGATTAGGTAAATTAATTTTATTTTATGATTCAAATAATATTACTATTGAAGGTAGTACTAATATTGCATTTAGAGAAAATGTAATGGATAGATATAATGCTTATGGTTGGCAAACAATTTTAGTAGAAGATGGCACTAATATGGAGTTAATTGAAAAAGCAATATTAGAAGCTAAAGCTGAAAATTCTAAACCTACTTTAATAAAAATCAATACAATTATTGGTAACGGTTGCGAAGAAAAACAGGGAACAGCTGGAGTTCATGGCGCACCTATTGGTGATGATAACATTAAAATTATGAGAAAAAATTATGGTTTTTCTGATGAATCTTTTTCAATTGAACAAGATGTTAAAGAGTATTTTGAAAAAAGAAATAATGAATTAAAAGAATATGAAGTTAAATATAATGAAGATTATAAATTATATCAATCATTTATGAAAAATGAATTTGATTTATCTTTCTTAGATGAAATGATGGATTATAATGTTGATATTGCAACAAGAGCTTCTTCAGGAAAAGTAATAAATGAAATTGCTAAAAATATTCCTAATTTCATTGGTGGGTCAGCAGATTTAGCTCCATCAAATAAGACTTATATGAGTGATTTAGGCGATTATTCAAAAGAAGATAGAAATGGAAGAAATTTCCACTTTGGAGTTAGAGAATTTTCAATGGGAGCTATTGTTAATGGTATTTACTTACATGGTGGATTTAATGTATTTAATTCTACTTTCTTTGTATTTAGTGATTATATGAAGCCTTCAATGAGAATGGCATCACTTATGGGATTACCAATTGTTTATGTATTTACTCATGATAGTATTGGTGTTGGAGAAGATGGGCCTACTCATCAACCAATTGAACATTTAGCTATGCTTAGATCAGTTCCTAATTTAAATGTAATTAGACCTGCTGATTCAACTGAGGTTGTTGCTGCATGGAAAGTTGCTTTAGAGAGTAAAAGTACACCAACTGCTATTATATTGACTAGACAAGGAATGCCACATTTACAAACTTCATCAACAGATGCTATGAAGGGTGCTTATGCAATTAATGATGTTAAAAACCCAGATGTTTTATTAATGGCAAGTGGTTCAGAAGTGAATTTAGCAAAAATGGCAAGTATAGAATTAGAAAAAGATGGAATAAATGCTAAAGTTATTAGTATGGTGTCTTTTGAATTGTTTGAAAAACAAGATGAGTTATATAAAAATGAATTATTTAATAAAGAGACTGAATATAGATTTGCAATTGAAGCTGGAAGTTCATTTGGTTGGTATAAATATTTAGATGGTAAAGGTGAAATTCTTTCAATAGATGATTTTGGAATGTCAGCGCCTGCTAATGAAATATTTGAAGAACTTGGATTTACTGTAAGTAATGTTGTAACAAGAATTGAAAATATGATGAAATAAATAGTAAAAAGATAAGTTTTTTTAAAACTTATCTTTTTGTTTAATTATTATCAATGATTGATTTTTTATTAATAATTTAATATACTAAAGAAAAGTGAATATTCAAGAGATAATTGCGAGAGATATTTTTAAATAAATAGCCGAAGAAGAAATATGATTAAATGCTATTTTAATTATAGAAGCTTTCAGGCAATTGTATCGCTGTTTGATGAAACTCTGGAGAGATCGAAAGGCACCGAAGGAGAAATACTTAATTGTAGAAGCTCTCAGGTTAAATAACAGAGAATATAGGCAGTAATTTGCATGCGTATTCTCTTTTTTTATGTTTATTATTAATTATGTATTTATTGGGTATATCTATTTTGGAGGGGATAAAATGAGCGAATTAAGAAGAACTGCGCTTTATGAAATGCACAAAAAAGCTAATGGTCATATTGTTGATTTTTCTGGTTGGGAATTGCCAACTCATTATTCATCAATTAAAGAAGAGCATGAAGCAGTAAGAAACAAAGCTGGATTATTTGATGTATCACACATGGGTGAAGTTACTGTTAAAGGCACTGGTGCCTTTGATTTTGTACAAAATTTAGTAACTAATGATATATCAAAACTTGAAAACAATCAAATTTTGTATGGAATGATGTGTTATGAAACTGGCGGAATAGTTGATGATTTATTAGTATATAAATATACTGATGATAATTTCTATTTGGTTATCAATGCTAGTAATGTAGACAAAGATTTTGCGTGGATGGTAAAAAATAGTGAGAACTTTGATATTGAATTGATAAACATTTCAAAAGATGTTTCAGAAATTGCTATTCAAGGTCCAAATGCACAAAAAATATTACAAAAAATTACAAATGTTGATTTAAATGAAATAAAGTTTTTCTACTTTAAAGATGAGGTTTTAGTTGATGGTAAAAAAGCTTTAATTTCTAGGACAGGATATACTGGCGAAGATGGATTTGAAGTTTATGTTTCAAATGAAGATGTATCAGGAGTTTGGGAAAAACTATTTGAAGTAGGAGAAGTTGATGGATTATTACCAACAGGATTAGGATGTAGAGATACATTAAGATTTGAAGTAGCATTACCTCTTTATGGTAATGAATTATCAAAAGATATTACTCCTTTAGAAGCAAGTTTAGGCTTCTTTGTAAAATTAGATAATGATGATTTTATTGGAAAATCAGTACTTGTAAAACAAAAAGAAGAAGGCTTAACAAGAAAAACAGTTGGACTTGAACTAGTTGATAAAGGTATTGCAAGACATGGTTATGATGTATATGCTGATGATAAAAAAGTTGGATTTGTTACAACGGGATATAAATCTCCTTCTATTAAGAAAAGTGTTGCTTTAGCAATGATCGATATTGATTATTCTAAAATGGATACTGAGGTTTATATAGAAGTAAGAGGTAAAATGAAGAAAGCAAAAGTTGTTAAAAGAAGATTTTATAAGAAGAGTTATAAAAAATAAGGAGGATTATTATGGAAATTAAAAAAGGTTTATTTTATTCAAAAGATCATGAGTGGGTTAAAGTTGAAGGTGATGTTGCATCAGTTGGTATTTCAGATTTTGCACAACATGCACTTGGTGAAATTGTTTATGTTGAAATGCCAGAAGAAGGCGACGAAATTAATGCAGGAGAAGTATTTGGTGTTTTAGAGTCTGTTAAAGCAGCTTCTGATTCATTTACACCAGTAAGTGGAGAAGTTCTTGAAGTAAATGAAGAGTTAGAAGATGAACCGCAATTGATGAATGAAAAGCCATATGAAGCTTGGATATTTAAATTAAAATTATCGGATGTTTCTGAGTTAGATAAATTAATGACTCCTGAAGGATATGAAGAATTCTGTAATAAGGAGGACTAAATGCATAAATTTATTCCAAATACAAAAAACGATATAAAAGAAATGCTAGAAGTTATAGGAGCTAGTAGTATTGATGATTTATTTCTTGATATACCTGAGAAATTTAGATTTAATAGAGAGTTAAATATTCCAGATGAAATGTCTGAAATAGAATTAAGAAAGCATATTCAAGAAATTGCAAGTAAAAATAAATCGGTTGATGAATTAACGTGTTTTCTAGGTGCGGGAGCTTATGATCATTATAAGCCATCTGTTGTTAAGACTATAATGTCTAGATCTGAGTTTTATACTGCATATACTCCATATCAGCCTGAAATCAGTCAAGGTACATTAAGAGTAATTTTTGAATATCAAACTATGATGAGTGAATTAACAGGTATGTTTGCTGCAAATGCATCTTTATATGATGGACAAACTGCAGTGGTTGAAGCTGCTATTATGGCTATTCAATCAAAGAAAAAACGTGGGACTATTTTAGTTTCAAAATCTGTTCATCCTGAATCAAGAAAAGTTTTAAAAACATATTTAGAACATCAAAATATTAATATTGTGGAAGTTGAATTAAATGATGGTGTTACTGATATTAACAATTTAAAAGAAAAAATTAATAAAGATGTAGCGGGTATAATTGTTCAAAGTCCAAATTTTTTTGGAATAGTTGAAGATATTGAGCCTATAGAAAAAGTAACTCATGAGAATAAATCGATACTTATTCAATCGGTTGATCCAATGAGTTTAGGAATATTAAAAAATCCAGGTGAGTTAGGTGTTGATATTGCCGTTGGTGATGCTCAATGTTTTGGGAATCCACTTAATTTTGGCGGACCATATCTTGGCTTTATAGCAACAACAAAAAAATTATTAAGAAAAATACCTGGAAGAATTGTTGGAGAATCTGTAGATAAAGATGGTAAAAGAGCATTTGTACTTACTCTTCAAGCACGTGAACAACATATTAGAAGAGAAAGAGCTACTTCAAATATTTGTTCAAATCAGGGATTGAATGTATTAATTGCAGCTGTTTATCTTTCAACACTTGGTAAAGTTGGAATTAAAGAAGTTGGAATACAATGTATTAATAAAGCAAATTATGCAATGGGAAAAATTACTGAAAGCGGAAAATATTCAATTAAGTTTAATAAACCAGTTTTTAAGGAGTTTGCTATTGAAGGAAATAATGAAGTAAGTTCTATTAATGATAAATTATTAAAAGAAAATATATTAGGTGGTTATGATTTAGGAAAAGATTATAAAGAATTTGATAAAGTATCTTTATATGCTGTTACTGAAAAAAGAACAAAAAAAGATATTGATACGCTTTCTGAAATTTTGGAGGTGATTTAAATGTATTATGACAAATTGATTTTTGAAATTTCAAAAGAAGGAAGAAGAGGTAGTGCATTACCAAAATTGGACGTTGAAGAGAAAAAATTAGATGAATTATTACCAAATAAATTTATTAAAACTTCTGATTTGTTTTTACCTGAAGTAAGTGAGGGAGATTTAGTTAGACATTATACAAAACTTTCAACAATGAATTATGGAGTTGATAGTGGATTTTATCCGCTTGGGTCTTGTACTATGAAATATAATCCTAAAATTAATGAAGAAGTGGCATTTAACGGAAATCTAATGAATGTTCATCCATATCAAGCTGAAGAAACAGTTCAAGGTTCTTTAGAGATTATGTATGGCCTTTCTGAGATGTTAAGTGAAATTTCTGGAATGGATAAAGTTACACTTCAACCAGCTGCTGGAGCACATGGTGAGTTAACAGGTATTATGTTAATTAAAGCATATCATACTTCTCGTGGTGATTTAAAAAGAACAAAAGTTATTACACCTGATTCAGCTCATGGTACTAATCCGGCTACAATAAATATGGCGGGATATGAAGCTATTGAAATTAAATCTAATGAGAATGGTGAAGTAGATATTGAATCATTAAAAGCTGTATTAAATGATGAAGTTGCAGGATTTATGTTAACTAATCCAAACACTTTAGGATTATTTGAAAGAAATATTAAAGAAATTGCAGAATTAGTTCATGAAGCTGGTGGATTACTTTATTATGATGGAGCAAATATGAACGCTATAATGGGTAAAACTAGACCTGGGGATATGGGCTTTGATGTTATGCATTTTAATCTTCATAAAACATTCTCAACACCACATGGTGGTGGAGGGCCTGGAAGTGGTCCAGTAGGTGTTAAGAAGAAACTTGAAAAATTCTTACCAATGCCAGTTGTTAGTAAAGAAAGTGATAGATATTTCTTAGATTATAATAGACCTGATTCAATGGGCAAAATTAAAGGATTTTATGGTAATTATGGTGTTATGCTTAAAGCATATAGTTATATTTTGACTATGGGTGGTAAAGGATTAAGAGAAGCAAGTGAAATGGCTGTACTTAATGCAAATTATATGATGAATAAATTAAAGAAATATTATAAATTACCAATTGATAGAGTTTGTAAGCATGAATTTGTATTAGATGGACTTATTGATAATCACGAAGTTTCAACTTTGGATATTGCTAAGAGACTATTAGATTATGGATATCATCCGCCAACAATATATTTTCCATTAATTGTTCATGAAGCGTTAATGAGTGAACCAACAGAAACAGAAAGCAAAGAAACTTTAGATGAATTTATTGAAGCTTTAATATCAATTTCAAAAGAAGCGAATGAAAATCCAGAGATTTTGAAAAATGCTCCTAGCACTACAAGTATTAAAAGAATTGATGAGGTAAGAGCTGCAAGAGAATTAATATTGAAATGGGAGAAATAATGGAAACTTTAAGAAAGCCAAAGTGGTTAAGAGTCAAAATAGGTAATTATAAAAATTCAGCTTATGTTGAAAAAACATTAGAAGAATTTAATTTAAATACAGTATGTGAAGAAGCTAATTGTCCTAATAGGGCTGAGTGTTTTAGTAATAAAACTGCAACATTTATGATTTTAGGTAGAAACTGTTCAAGAAATTGTAGATTTTGTGATGTTACTTTTGGAAACATGACTGAAGTTGATGAAAATGAACCTAAAAATTTGGCAAAAGCTACAAAAAAAATAGGACTTAAACATGTTGTAGTTACTTCTGTAACGAGAGATGATTTAGATGACGGCGGAGCTTCTCAATTTGTTGAAGTTATTAAAGAAATAAGAAAAGAAAGTAAAGGCACTTCTATAGAAGTTTTAATTCCTGATTTACAAGGAAATGTGGATGCATTAGAAAGTATTGTTAAAGAAAGACCTGAAATAATTAATCATAATGTAGAAACTATTAAAAGATTGTATCAAGATGTAAGACCTAGTGCAATTTATGAAAGGTCTTTAGAAGTATTAGCTAATGTTAAAAAAATTGATAGTACTGTTTATACTAAATCTGGTATAATGGTTGGTCTTGGTGAAGAAAAAGAAGAGATTATTCAAGTAATGAAAGATTTAAGAAAAGTTAATTGTGATTTTTTAACTATTGGGCAATATCTTCAACCAAGTAAAGACCATTATCCTGTAAAAGAATATGTTCATCCTGATTTATTTGATGAGTATAAAAAAATAGGATTAGAGTTAGGGTTTGTTGATGTTGCATCTGCACCGTTGGTTAGAAGCTCATATAATGCATTAGATATGTTTAATAAAATTTAATTGGAGGTATATGATGTTTCCTGTAAATGGAAGTGTTAAAGAAGATTTAAATAAATTAATAATTGAAGATTTAAGAATAAGAGAAGAAAATGCATGTAGTACATGAAATGTTACTACAACTTTAGAACTTCCGTGGGGAGTTAAAGAATTAGTTCAAAAAGAGTATGTTGAAGAAGTAGAAAAATATTTTAAAGAAATAGTTGGTAATAAAATAGCTATTGATTCAGAAAGAGAAGTAGAAATACTTAGAGGTGGAGTGAAAGAAAGAAAAGAGAAGTTCACATTAATTTTTAGATATCAATTGCAAAGAAAAAGTGTTGCTTTTAGTTTCTAAATAATATATTATTGATTACAAGAATTTAATATTTGATTATTTTAGGAGGGGTTATGAGTAATTTATTAAGTGTTGATAAAGAAATTTATGATATTATCAATGAGGAAATTGAAAGACAAGATGGTGGCATTGAATTAATTGCTTCAGAAAATATTGTTAGTAAAGCTGTGTTAGAAGCAGCTGGAAGTGTACTTACAAATAAATATGCTGAAGGATATCCTAATAAAAGATATTATGGCGGATGTCAATTTGTTGATAAAGCAGAGCAACTTGCAATTGATAGACTAAAAGAGCTTTATGGTGCAGAACATGCTAATGTACAACCACATTCAGGTTCTGGTGCAAATATGGGTGTTTATTTATCAGTCCTTAAACCTGGTGATAAAGTACTTGGAATGAAATTAGATCATGGTGGTCATTTAACGCATGGACATCCAATTAATTTTTCTGGAATTTTATTTGATTTTGCTAGTTATGGAGTTGATAAAGATACAGGAAGAATTGATTATGATGAATTAGAAAAAATCGCTTTAGAATTTAAACCTAAAATGATTGTTGCTGGAGCTAGTGCATATTCGAGAACAATTGATTTTAAAAGAATTAGAGAAATTGCTGATAAAGTTGATGCATATTTTATGGTAGATATGGCACATATTGCAGGTTTAGTTGCTGCAAAGCTTCATCCTAATCCATGTGGATACGCAGATTTTGTTACTACTACAACTCATAAAACTTTGAGAGGACCTCGTGGTGGTGCAATATTGTGTAAAGAAAAATTTAAAAAAGATGTAGATAGAGCAATTTTCCCTGGGATACAAGGTGGACCTTTAGAGCATATTATTGCTGCAAAAGCAGTTTGTTTTAAAGAAGCATTACAGCCAGAATTTGTTGAGTATCAAAATCAAGTGATTAAAAATGCTAAAAAATTAGGTGAAGAATTAATTGAAAGAGGATTTGAAATTATTTCTGGTGGAACAGATAATCATTTATTATTAATTGATTTAACTAATAAA
>JAYEHA010000118.1:0-4229 GCA_034659335.1 Bacillota bacterium | reverse complement strand
TACAGTAGTAGAGGTTATTTCAGGACCATCTCATGGTACTGCAATAGTTCTTACAAATAGAAAAATAAAATATGAACCAACTGATGATTATTATGGATCAGATGAATTTGAATATGAATTAGATGGTATATCTTCAGCAATTGTTTCTATTATGGTTTATAACAAAACAGATTTTCCTGTTGCAAGAACCGATGTAGCAAATACAGATGAAGATGAACCAGTAGATATTGATGTATTAGAAAATGATGGGCCAGATGATACAGTTAATGCAGAAATGCTTGACCAACCTATTTCAGAAATGGAAATTACTTCTGTGACTACTCCAGAAAATGGTAGTGCAGTAATAGTTAATGGAGAATATATAACATATAATCCAAATCCAGATTGGAATGGAACAGATGAGTTTGATTATACTATGTCAGATGGAGTTGGGCATACATCAGACGCAAAAGTCACAGTAACTGTTAATCCAGTTGATGATCCACCAGAAGCTGTTGACGATAGCGCAAAAACACACGAAGAAACACCAGTAGAAATTTATGTATTAGATAATGATACTGATATTGACGGTGGACCAATGTACGTTGAATCGTTTGAACAACCAGAACATGGTATAGTTATTAGAAAATCAGATGATAGTAATTCAGAAGATTATAATGTATTAATATATACTCCTGATGATGATTATTATAATAGATACCATGGCGAAACACCAAAAGATAGATTCACATATATGTTAAATGGTGGTTCAGATGCAATAGTAAAAATTAAAGTATTAAATATTGCAGATCAACCTATAGCAGTTAATGATTCTGCAAAAACAGATGAAGAAACACCAGTAGCAATTGAAGTATTAGAAAATGATATATTACCAGATGTACTGGCTGCTGAAGGACATGAAACACCTATTTTAGAAATGCATGTTGAATCATTTACTCAACCAGAACATGGTATAGTTGAAAGAGATTCAGTTGATGATGATATTTTAGTATATACTCCAGATATAAATTATTACAATAGACCATCAAGTGAACCCCGAGATGAATTCACTTATACATTAAATGGTGGGTCAACAGCAACTGTAAGAGTAAAAGTTAAGAATGTAGCAGATCAACCTATAGCAAATGATGATGAAGCTGAAACAGATGAAGATACAATGGTATACATTGATGTATTGGAAAACGATGAGTTGCCAGATATGTTAACAACTGAGGCTTATGATGAACCTATATTAAGTATGGAAATTCTTGAAATAGTAAGTGGACCTGAAAATGGTACAGCTGAAATAGTTAAAGGTGGTCCAGTTGGCGCTGAAGTTTCAACTGTTTATGATCATGACTATATAGAATATACTCCAGATGCAGATTGGAATGGAACTGATACATTTGAATATGAGATTACTGGTGGAGATACAGCTATAGTAACAGTAACTGTTATTCCAGTAGATGATCCTCCTGTAGCAGTTAATGATTGGCGACAAACAGATGAGGAAACTCCTAAATCTATTCGTGTATTAAATAATGATACTGATATTGATGGAGGACCAATGTTCGTTGATGATTTTACAGATCCATCACATGGAACTGTTCATAGAGATTTAATTGATGAAAATATTTTAATATATACTCCGGATACAGATTATTATAATAATCCAGCAAGTGAACCGCGTGATAGTTTCACATATACATTAAATGGTGGTTCTGAAGCAACAGTAAAAATTAAAGTAAATAATATTGCTGATCAACCTATAGCAAATGATGATGAAGCAGAAACACTTCAAGATAAATCAGTTGTTATTGATGTATTAGCAAATGATGAATTGCCAGATGTACAAGTAGCTAACGGTTATGAAGAGCTTATATTAAGTATGGAAGTTACTAGAATTGTAACTGAACCTCTTCATGGTACAACTGACATTATTGAATCGGTGGTGCCAAGCGATGTAACATCTGAGTGGCAATATAATTATATTAAATACACTCCAGATCCAAATTGGAGTGGAACTGATTCATTTGTTTATGAGGTAAATGGAGGTAGTACAGCAAATGTAGAAGTTGTAGTTTATCCACAAATTATGAAATATAATCACAGATCATTTTATGGAGCTGGAGCAATGCAAAGTAGTAATGATATTTTATTAGATAATGAATTTAATGAATTGACGCTATTAGCTCAAATGACAGCATTTAATCCTGAGACAGTAGGAAATTTAAGAAATGACATTGTTGAGAAACCATATAATGTAAATGATTTATTAAATGAAACATTTAATCTTAAGACAGATTCATTTACTACTTATGCAGAAACAATTGAGGGAGAACAACCTTTTGAATCGCTTAATTATGTTGCAATAGAGGGAACAATTTTAAGAAATAATAGTGGCAATATTATTGGTTATGCAGATAATACTATTATCGATTATAATTATAATGCAACAAATGGTGTGGAGCCTCCTGAATGGCATACAATTGAATTGGATGGTGTATTAAATAATCCAGTAGTATTTGCACAATTAGCATCAGTAACAGGTGGACAATATACTCATGTTAGAGTTAAAGATGTTAATAGTAATTCATTTGATGTCTTCTTAGAAGAATGGGATGTACACAGAGCGACTAATCATCATTATCCTGAATTAATATCATATATTGTTGTTGAAGAAGGAATTCATTTATTACCAGATGGTTCTTCAATAATGGAAGTTATTAAAACAGATGATGAGGCTAGTAATGAGTTCGCAGTGCATGAATTTGATACAATATTTAGAGAAAGACCTGTTGTATTAAGTCAAACTCAGACATTCAATGATGATAATCAAGTTTGGATGAGACAAAAAGCAATTACTGATCGTTCTGTTGAGTTATTAAAACAAACTGATAGTTTAAATATGTCAAGTGATGCTTATTCACCACGGCCAGATCCTGAGTATACTCATGGAGAAGAAACTATTGGTATAATGGCTATTGAAAAGATTAATAAGTATGAAGTTACATTTGATGCTAATGGAGGAAATCCAATACCATCAACTCAATTAATAAATGAGGGAAAAAAGGCAATTGAACCAACAGATCCTTCTAAATCTGGATGGACTTTCTCTCATTGGAAAGAAGTTACTGAGGAAGTAGAGGAATATCAAGCAGAGGTATATCCAAATCAAGATCCATTTGATTTTGACACTGTAATTTGGAGAGATACTGATTTGTTAGCTGTATATACTGAAAATCCAGCACCTAGACGTACTAGAAAAACATATTCACCAGATGCTAACAAAGATACTTTAGAAACAGATATGAATGTACCTGTATCTGTTACAACTGATGAATTGATGAGCAATGATGATAATGCAACTAGTTTTGTATCAGTTCAAAATCCAAGTGATGGAACTGTTGAATTAAACGGAGATACTATTACATTTACTCCTGATTTAGATTTTACAGGAACTGCAAAATTCTATTATACAATTAGAAATAGTGGAAAAACTGATAATGGATTAGTTGAAGTAATTGTTAATCAAGTAATTATTGAAGAAGAAACTCCATTAGGTTTTTCTAATAAGTATTTATTTGGAGACTCTGATGGAAATATTAGAGCAAACGACTTCTTAACAAAAGCTCAATTAGCAGCAATGTATGCAAGAATACTTGGTTTTAATACTAATGGAGAAATTCCTCCAAAATATATTGATACAATTGATGATTTATGGTATTCGTCATATGCAAATATATTATTTGAAACTGGAATATTTGCTGAAGAATTAGATAAAGATGAAAATAGAATGTATATGTTTAAACCTGAAAGTTTTGTTACTAGAGCAGGATTAGCTTCAAGTATTGTAAGATTTTATGAATACGTTGGAAAAGAAGTAACTCCATCGCCTAGTGAATTTACAGATATTGAAGGACATAGTGCTCAAAGTGATATAGAAATAGTAGCAGAAAAAGGTTTTATGGAAGCATATAGCGGTACATTCTTTATGCCTAATCAATTTGTCACTAGATTAGAGACAGTAAGAGTATTAAATAAAGTATTTAATATTGCACCTAAAGAAATTCCTGAAGATATTTTTAAGGATTTAAGAAAAGATCATGAAGGATTTGAAGATTTAGGTGGAGCAGTTAGTGATTTATTATTAACAAGATAGTATTATATAAAGACTGTTAACAAAGAGTCATTGAAAGAATTAAAATCACCATTCATTGAATGGTGATTTTTTTGTTTGCCGGACATGT
>JAYEHA010000117.1:0-4235 GCA_034659335.1 Bacillota bacterium | reverse complement strand
AAGTTTTTAAATTCTCTGAAAATTTATATATGCCTTATTTATTAAAAAAATAGATTTGGTAAATTAAATTTCTAAAGGTTTCTTAAATGAAAAATTTCATACTTGGATTAATAGTAGTAACTATTGTGTTAGGAATATTTTTTAATGTTTATTTAAATAAATTAGGGGGATTATTTTTTTCTTTAAAAGGATTAATTATTCCTTTTATTATTTTATATTTATTCTTTATAATGAATTTTCTTCCAGCTGGTGATATTAAGTTATTTATGGCAATTGGATCAGTTTTAGGAATTAAATATACAATAAATATTATGATATTATCAGTGATAATTGGTGGGATTTATTCATTGTTTTTGCTGGCTAAGAATATGGAGTTTAATAATTTTAAAAAATTATTTATATATTTTAAAGATTGTATAATAAATTTGAAGTTGCTTGAATATGATATCAAGGGAAGTATTAGGTTTCCTTTTGCCCCTGTAGTTTTTATTAGCTATTTGGTATTTATCATTTATGAGTATTATGATATACTTACCTAAGCGTGTGAAAGTGAAGGTGGTATATGATTAGAACGACAATATGGTTTATTTATTTTTGGTTATATTTTCTATTTATGTTGCCGAAATTATTTAAAGCTAAAAAATTAAGAAAAGAAAATAGGTTTGAAGAACTAGAAAGATATCTTGATAAAGTAGTAAGAAAATGGTCAAATAATCTTTTGAAATTAGCAGGAATAACGGTTATTATTAAAGGCAGAGAAAATATTTTGAAAAATGAAAATGTTTTATTTGTGTCAAATCATCAAGGCAATTTTGATATTCCAATATTATTAGGATGTTTAGATAGAAGGGTTGCTTTTATTGCGAAAGATGAAATTAAGAAATTGCCTTTTATCGGAGAATGGATGGAATTGCTTAATTGTGTGTTTATTCAAAGAGATAATATTAAACAATCAATAAAGGCAATTAATAAAGGCGCTAAATATATGAAGGATGGACAGGCTATGGTTGTATTTCCTGAGGGAACTAGAAGTATAGATGGAAGTTTAAATGAGTTTAAAGCTGGAAGCTTAAAGTTAGCAGTTAAATCTAAAGCAAAAATAATTCCAGTAACGATAAATGGAACAATTAATGTGATGAAAAAAGGTGAACTTTTAATTAAACCATCTCAAGTGATATTAACGATATCAAAACCAATTGAGATTGATAAAGATGAAAGAGATACTACTTTAATGAGTAATCTTGTTAAAAAAGAGATATTAAAGAATTTGCAGGGGGGTTAGATGAAAATATTGTTAATAATAGTTCTATTTTCAATTTTATTCTTTGTTGGAGCAGAGATATATATGAAATCATTGAAAAAGAAAATACAAGGGGAAAGATTGAAGATGACAGAAAGTTTTCAATTAGCAATTGAAAATGGTACGATTGATGAGGTTAACACGGATGGGCATACTCCATTAATGGTATCTGTTTTAGGAAAGTTTAATAAATCTGCAATTAAATTATTAGATGCAGGAAGTGATGTAAATATAAAAGGTGACACAGGAGAACAAGTACTTCATCTTGCTGCGCATCATTCTAAGACTGCTATTTTAGAACAAATAATTCAAAAAGGTGCTGATATAAATAATAGAGATATGCAGGGATGTACTCCGATTTGGTATGCTGCACAAAATAGTAGAGCTGACAATATTAAGGCGTTAATCAATAATGGTGCATCTATAGATACAATAGATGATCAATTTGGATTATCACCTTTAATGATAGCTGCACAAAATGGAGCATATGAAACTGTTGATATTTTACTTGAGAATAATGCAGATAAGAGTATAATTGCAGATAATTTTGGAACTGCATATGATATCGCAAATAATAGATTAAGAGATAATATTAAAAACAATAAAATGGCGGCAAAAGAATTAGAGGAAATGGTTGAAAAATTAAAATAATAATAAATAAGTATTGTATCCTATATGTGATAAGTTAATTTAAAATCTATAGGATATTTTTACAAGATAAGAAGTTTTAATCTTCAGAATAATCCGAAAATTAAATAATGATTAACTAAATTAATAATTTATGATATTATTTAATTAAGAAAAATTTGAATGGGGGGAAATAAAATGGTTGATATTAAGTGGGATGAGTTAGGTTTTGCGTATATGAAGACTCCAAAGAGATATGTTTCTTATTGGGAAAATGGTAAATGGGATGATGGTATACTTACTGGTGAAAATAAAATTACAATAAGTGAGGCATCTTGCGGTTTACATTATGGACAGCAGTGTTTTGAAGGATTAAAAGCGTATAGAACAAAAGATGGTTCTATTCAATTATTTAGACCCGATATGAATGCATTAAGAATGCAAAAAACAAATGAAAGAATTATGATGCCAGAAATTTCAGTTGATAAATTTGTTGATGCTTGTATGCAAGTAGTAAAGGCAAATGAAGAATACGTTCCGCCATATGGTACGGGAGCAACTTTATATCTTAGACCGTTTGTTGTTGGTATAGGAGATAATTTAGGAGTACGACCGGCACCAAAGTTTATTTTCTCAATATTTGCAGTTCCAGTAGGAGCTTATTTTAAAGGCGGACTAGCACCAGTTAACTTTATGACTTCAGATTATGATAGAGCAGCACCAAATGGAACTGGACAGGCAAAAGTTGGTGGGAATTATGCTGGAAGTTTATTACCACATCATGAGGCTGTTGAGTTAGGTTTTGCTGATTGTATTTATTTAGATCCTAAAACACATACAAAAATTGAAGAAGTAGGAGCAGCAAATTTCTTTGGTATTACTAAAGACAATAAATTTGTTACACCAAAATCTGAGTCGATTTTACCAAGTATTACTAAATATTCTTTAATGCAAGTGGCTAAAGATTATTTAAATATGGAAGTTGAAGAAAGAGATGTAATGATTGATAATTTAGATGAATTTACTGAAGCTGGAGCTTGTGGAACGGCAGCTGTAATTACACCTATAGGTGGAATAAAGCATAAAGATAAATATACTGTTTTCTTTGATGAAAATGAAGTTGGTCCAGTAACTAGAAAGTTATATGATACATTAGTAGGAATTCAAATGGGTGATGTCGAAGCACCAGAAGGTTGGATTTATAAAGTTAAATAATTTCAAAAATAGAAAATAAAAATCTAAAAGCAATAATTTGTTTTTAGATTTTTTTTTATAAATTTTAATTATTAACATTTAACTTTAAGTATGATAGAATATTTGTGAGAAAGAGAGGTGGAAAAAATGGGAAATATTAAAACAAATTTTATTGTAAAGACAGCAATAGTTGCAGCTCTTTACGCAGCAGTAACAATAGCTTTAGCGCCAATAAGTTATGGGCCAATACAATTTAGAATTTCAGAAGTTATGGTATTATTAGTTTTTATTGATAATAAATATCTAACTGGACTAGTTTTAGGATGTTTTTTAGCTAATTTAATATCACAAGCTGGAATATATGATGTTGTATTTGGGACTTTAGCTACTTTAATTGCTCTTTTATTGATAATTATGCTAAAGAAGGTTTTTGGAGAAAATATGAAATCGTTATTTTTGGCGAGTTTATCTCCAGTGATAGTAAATGGATTGATAATTGGTTGGATGTTAAGTTATTTATATGAATTACCGTTTATATTAACAGCATTACAAGTTGGTTTAGGAGAATTTGGTGTAGTATCAATTTTAGGAGTTATTTTAATTAGATATATTTTAAATAATGATAAAATTCTTGAGCTTATGAAAATCGATAATTAGTAAGAATGAAGTTAGTGGCAGTAACTTCTTTTTTAGACATAAAAGATATAGAAAAAATTTTACTACATAGAAAAAAATTTAATTGGTTGACAAAAGTTGAATTATTTGATATTTTTAATAAAAATAAATATTATGTAAGCTTATATAATTCTAACGATATGGGTTAGAAGTTTCTGTCAACTACTCACGACTGAAGTCGCGAGCTTGTAAAAGCTCTAGTTGATTAGCCTAAGGCTTAGCTGACTACGTTACTCACAAATATATAGGTACTACGGAATATTTAGTCTAGTTCCGTACTCTACGTTTAGTAATTAAAAGCTCTAAGAGTTATGAGCGGTGTTGCTAAAATACAAACTGTGAGATAACATTGGCAAAGACTATTTACTGACGTAAGTCAGTTTTACTATTAAATTAGTTAAAAAGGAGGCGTTAAAAATGGTATATATAATTTCAAAAA
>JAYEHA010000116.1:0-4239 GCA_034659335.1 Bacillota bacterium | reverse complement strand
TACATTGAAACTGGTGTGTTGTTATTAAGCGAGTCAGATATGATACAGGGTAAAAATAAAAGGAAGAAAAAAAGAAAAAAAGAAGCAGTGAGAACTAAATTTCAAAAAGAAGGTCGTAGATTAATAGGCAAACAGTAAAACATTGGTCAACAATTCAATCAGGAATTTTTGCAGTTCTTGGAACACAGCGGTATGTAGCAAGTGGATATCAATATAGAATGAAGTCATATGCGTATGTATACAAGGATGATGTGTTCTTAGAAAGTACGGTCTATACTAGTGAGAGTGAATTGGATTAACGCGTGGAGAAAGGTTGATTTATATTTAAAGATAGAGAAACATATAAGTCATATTTATATGTGAAATGAAGGGAATAATATATTTTTTAAATTTGATAGTCAGCATAAAGAAATTAAATCAATAAGAGAATTAGAAAATGAGATTATTCTATATTTAAAGAAGCCCAAAAATATTGAAATCAATATAAACAAAGAATTGTTAGAACAGGAAATTAGAATTAATGAAATAAAAGAAGTAAGATTAAAATCTTCAAATAGATTAGGAGTTTCAAGGGAATTTATGCTTTAAGTTTTTTAATATAATAGCAACATATAAGTGAATATGTATATTAGATAATTAGAAACTAAGATCAAGATATTTTGTAAGAAGTGTAAAATGCTGTAATTGTAGTGTTTATTATATTATGCAAGCAACTATTAGGAATATATTAAGGAGAAGTGTTAATTATTATGAAAAGAGTTATATGTTTAATGTCAATTATTGTGTTATCTTTTGGTATGGTGACGGGTTCTTTTGCTGATTCTGGTAAAATAAAAGAACGAAATGATATAGGGCAAATGATTGAAAATGCTATTAATGATGATTACAATCTTGAAGTCAAGTTAATTAAAGGTATAATTAGTGAAGATGAGTATGAAAAAAATGTTAAAGAAAATTATAAGGGCAAGATAAAAAAAGATACTACAAAATTATCATCGAAGTTAAATCTCAGTGACTATTATATATATGAAATTGGGGAAAAAAATATTGATAATGTTGAATTTGAAGAAATTCATTTTAAGAGAAAGCAATTGAAAAATGAAAATAATAGAATATTAAACACCTATCGAGCTAGCGGTCCTGAAGATGGTGATTTTAAAATTATTATATCTTCCGAAACACTTTCTGGTAGAGATTTTTTTGATGCAGTTGAAGGTTATGGGTCATATTTATTAAACCAATCAACATTTAATATTGTTAAGTGTGGATTAGCATTTGATTCGAATAGTATTCGAGGTTTTTTAGCTACTAAATTTATAGAGTATATTGAAAATGACCTGAAAGGTAAAGGAACTTCATATAGTATGGATCGCAATGTCTATAAATGGGGAAAAATATATGATAATGGTCGTTGGGAAACTTATTATTATGGAAAACAATATGAAGTCAAATGGGGATTTAAGTTCATGGTATATGATGACAATAATAATTTTATAGATGAGTACGATTATAAATATTATCGTCCTAATAATGATCCAATCTTTATAAAGGCAAGCAGATATTTTAGAGACAATAATGCAATATTTACTAAGTGCAATGGCCAATATAATTCTAATGGAGCTACTATTTTTGATAGAAGATTGGTGGTTACGAAAAAAGCATCAAATTGGAAAAGAGGAATTGACCCATGCTACAAGTAATAAATATGAAAAAAATTTTTTATTTGGTGTCTGTTGTTTTAATATTATTAATAATTTTAGCAAATATAATCGATGTAAAATGGCAATTTAATAGAGAAATAGATAGAGTTTCAAAATTATCACTTAATGAAATTGAAGAACAGTATGGTGAAGAAATCTATAATGTGTTTTTATTAAGTGAAACAGGTGGTTATGATGAACCTACGATGAGTTATTTCAAATCAATAATAAATAGATACTATTTTGATTTTAGCTCAATGCTATATGATAATGAAAACAACGTGATTGGTTCAGCTTCTGCTGGTATTGAGCTTGAATCTCATAGAATTCCAATTATAAGAGTGGAGATTATTGATTTTCCTCATAACTAGCTTATGTATTAGTGCGACATGTTGGAATTTGAAAAGAATTTCCTAAATAAAATTTTCATTTAGAACTAAATGATTGACAAATCAAATGACAAGGTAACGCTTGGAAGGGTTTGGTTTAATACTCCGAATTGCATCAATTTTATTAAGAAAACTTTTGTAATAAGCTCGGTGAAGTCAGGTGAGAGTTGCCGAAAATTAAGCAATAATCGAAAGCGCTCTAGTGGTAGAGTGTGTAATCCATAGCCTGGAACTCTATAAAATATCTAAGGTTAGAATGAAGTCTAAGAACTTCTGACGAATATGTGAATGTACGGGTCTAAATTATGAATAATTAGAAATGATTATACCAGCAAAGTCTGGAGTAAGCAGGGTTTAGTAAGAATTTAGGTTATGAAAAACCTCATGTATTAATTGGATACATTAAGTTTACAGGCTCATAGCATCGCCTTAAGGGTAAATATGCAGAGATAGATCATTTGGAACATGGTAAGCCAATAACATGGAGAGGCTTAATCTCTACGAAGTGGAATGATGGAAGGAGTTACAAACCTATAACATCATATTATATTGGTGAAAGTAGTGGCACAGTACCGAAGAAACCTTGATAACAAGAGGCGGAGGGATAGCCACAAGTCAAAGAAAAGATTAAATAAATTACTATTTGGATAAGGTTCTGGTGAGACTAAGAGAGTTGAAACTATTGAGGGAGTAGACGACTTATGCACGAGGAATATGAAGTAAATAAGAAAGGCACTTTAAGGAATAACGAGTACTATCAAATGCAAGAAACATTCGATGATTTATATAAGAAAAGTGAAAATAACGCAAACTTTAAAGATTTAATGTCAATCATTACATCTAGTAAAAACATCCGATTAGCTTATAGAAATCTAAAAACTAATAAGGGTAGTAAAACACCTGGTGTTGATGGTAAAACAATTGAAGATTTAAAAGCTTTAACAACTGAAGAAATTATTAACTTAGTTAGAAACAGACTCAGTTTATATAATCTGCATATGATTAAAAGAGTATTTATTGAAAAGAAGAACGGAAAATTGAGACCACTTGGTATACCAACCATAGAAGACCGTTTGATACAGCAATGTATAAAACAAGTTTTAGAACCAATTTGTGAAGTGAAATTTCACAATCACAGTTATGGATTTAGACCTAATCGAAGTGCACACCACGCAATAGGGCGAGTAAGCTTTTTGATAAATCAAGTTAGTTTAAATTACGCCGTAAGTATTGATATCAAGTCGTTTTTCGATTGTGTCAGTCATTCAAAGTTAATAAAACAACTTTGGATCTTGGGTATTCAAGATAAGAACCTATTATCAATTTTAAAAAAATCGCTTTCTTCAGAAATTAAGGGAGAAGGAATTCCTTCTAAAGGAACAATCCAAGGCGGTATAGTTTCGCCTCTACTTGCGAATGTTGTACTTAATGAACTAGACTGGTGGCTAAGTGACCAATTTGAAACTTTTTCAACAGATTATGAATACTCAGATTATAAGAATAAGATTAGCGCAATTAAAAAACGCAGTAATTTAAAGCGATTTTATATTGTCCGTTATGCCGATGACCTAACTATTATGTGTGAAGATTACGAAACAGCAAGTAAAATCAAAATTGCAACGACAAAATGGCTAAATGAAAGACTTAAACTTGAAGTAAGCGATAGCAAAACAAAAATCACTAATCTTAAAACAAATTATATGAATTTTCTTGGATTTAGACTAACAACAGTCAAAAAGAGTAATAAATATGTCTGTAATTCTAAAATGAGTATCAAAGCTTTTAATAAAGCTGTTAAGAAACTCAAAGCCCAAGTAATAAAGGTAAGAAGAACTAATTCAGCGAAAGAAGTTAATAAACTTAATTCAATGATTATAGGACTCCACAATTATTACAAGGTAGCAACACATGTGAATTTAGATTTTAGTTTGATTGCTTTCTTAGTCAACAAACCCTTAGAAAACCGATTGAAGTCAATCCTTAATAAACACGGAAAGACTTCAAAAACTTTTGAAAAGTACTCTGGAAAATACAATTTCAAAGCTTATAGTGTATGCAACATCAGATTATTCCCCATTGGAGGCATAAAATTTAGCATCCCATATGGTTTTACTCAGACCACTTGTAATTATAATTTAAGTGGAAGAGCT